>CADCQK010000111.1 GCA_902803575.1 Oscillospiraceae bacterium | reverse complement strand
GGCAGAAGCACAAGATTTCCACCTCATCCGTCACGGCTATTTCCCGCCGTGCCACCTTCCCCTCAAGGGGAAGGCTTTGCTCCATCCATCTCACCGATAAACTATAACTTGCACACGCCGAATAATATTATGTAAACCCATTATCCCTCTTTCCATTCTGGCGCATTTGTGGTACAATATGCCCGCAGCAGGAGGTGGTTTTTTGAGAATCCTGGTTGTTGAGGATGAAAAGGACCTCAACCGCATATTGGTCAAGACCCTGGCCGCGGAGGGCTACAGCGTGGACGCCTGCTTTGACGGGGCGGAGGCGCTGGACTTTCTGGCCGGGGCGGAATATGACGCGGTGATCCTGGATGTGATGATGCCGAAGATGGACGGCTTCGAGGTGCTGGAGCGGATGCGCGCCAGAGGCCTGGAGACGCCGGTGATCTTCCTCACCGCCAAGGATGCCGTCAGAGACCGCGTTCGCGGCCTGGACAGCGGCGCAGATGACTATCTGGTGAAGCCCTTCAGCTTTGACGAGCTGCTGGCGCGGATCCGTGTGATCACCCGAAAGCGCAGCGGCAGCAGCTCCAACGTGTTCACCCTGGCGGATCTCACGGTGGACACCGCCGCCCACACCGCCCAGAGAGGCGGGAAGCTTCTGAACCTCTCCGCCAAGGAGTTCGCCCTTTTGGAATACATGATCCGCAACAAGGGCGTCACCCTCTCCAGAGAGAGCATCGAGAACAACCTCTGGAACTATGACTACTCCGGCGGCTCCAACGTGGTGGACGTCTACATCAGCTACCTCCGCAGGAAGCTGGACAGCGGCTTTGAAACGAAGCTGATCCACACGGTCTGGGGCGTGGGCTGGGTGCTGCGGGAGGAAGACTGATGCATACCTCCATCAAATTCCGCATCACCACCTGGTTTGCCGCCATGATGGTGCTGATCGAGGCGCTGGTGCTCACGTTCATCATGATCATCAACGGCAACGTGGTCACCAAAAACCCGGAGCAGCGGCTGATGCAGGTGGTGAACGCCAACGTCGACCGGGTGGAGTTCTCGAAGCAGGAATTCCGGTTCGACGACATCAAATACTACTCCAGAGGCGTCTATACGATCCTCTATGATGAGCAGGAGAACATCCTCCGGGGCTCGGCGCCCTCGGCCTTCACGGCGGAGGAACCCCTCTCCGCCAACCGGGTGCGGCTGGTCAGCTGCGGGGCGGCGGATTACTATGTCTACGACGTCCATGTGGATATGTTCGTGGGGGGCGTGTGGCTCCGGGGCATCATCGACGCGGCGCCCACCGGCAGCTTCATGACCGCCATCGTGGCGGTGGCCTGGTCGGTGCTGCCGGTGCTGCTGATCCTGTCGATTTTGGGCGGCTATTTTATCGCGAGACAGGCTCTAAAACCCATCAAAAAGGTCACCGAGGCGGCCAACGCCATCAACGACGGGCAGGATCTGAAGGCCCGCATCGGCACCGGGGAGAGCCGGCGCAAATCCCGCGACGAGGTGGAAAACCTCACCGCCGCCTTCGACAGCATGTTTGACCGCCTGGAGCGGAGCTTCGAGGCTGAGCAGCAGTTCACCTCCGACGCCAGCCACGAGCTCAGGACCCCCACCACGGTGATTCTGGCCGAGTGCAATTACGCCAAGAAAAACGACATGACGCTGGAGGACTACAAGGCCTCCATGGACGTCATCGAGCGGCAGGCAGAGAAGATGTCCACCCTGGTGCGGAGCCTTTTGGAGATCACCCGACTGGATCAGGGCACCCAGAAGGTGAGCTTCGAGTACGCCGATCTCAGCGATCTGGTCAGCATCGTCTGCGAGGAGCAGGCGCTGGTGGCCCAGCACAACATCCGTCTGGAGCGGGACATCCAGTCCGGTATCTTCATCGATATGGACGTGTTCCTGATCTCCAGAATGCTGCAGAATCTCATCGACAACGCCTACAAATTCGGCGTGGAGAAGGGCTGGATCCATGTCCGGCTGATCCGCACCTCCGGGAGAGCCCTTTTGACCGTGGAGGACAACGGTGTCGGCATCTCCGAAGAAAAACTCGAAATGATCTGGCAGCGGTTTTATCAGGGAGAGGACAGCAGCCGATCCCAGAACGGCATGGGCCTCGGGCTCGCCATGGTGCGGCAGATCGTCCAGCTCCACGGCGGCACCATCGAGGTGGAGAGCACCCTCGGAAAGGGCACCCGGTTCATGGTCACACTGCCGGAACATCAAGGAAAGGAAGAAACGAAATGAAGAAAACCACCATGCGCGCCTACGCGAAGCTGATCGCGTCCACCGGGGCGCGGGTACAGAAGGGTCAGGAGGTCATCATCCTGGCGGAACTGGATCAGCCGGAGTTCGTCACCATGCTGGTGGACGAGTGCTACAAGGCCGGCTCCAAAAAGGTCACCGTGGACTGGCAGCACCAGCCGCTGCAGAAGCTCCACGTCCGCCACCAGAGCGTCAAGACCCTCGGCACCGTTGAGAAGTGGGAGGAGGAAAAACTCCGGCACCATGTGGAGGCGCTGCCGGTGCGGATCTATCTGGAGAGCGCCGACCCCGACGGGCTCAAGGGCATGAATCAGGCGAAATTCGCCAAGGGCGTACAGGGCCGCTATCCCGTCATCAAACCTTATCGGGACAAGATGGAGGGCCGCTACCAGTGGTGCATCGCCGCGGTGCCCGGCAGAGCCTGGGCCAAAAAGGTCTTCCCGAAGCTGAGCCCCGCTCAGGCGGAGGAGGCCCTCTGGAACGCGATCCTCGCCACCTGCCGCATGGACGACGGCTCCGACGGCGTCGAGAACTGGGAGAAGCATAACCGGGAGCTGAAGGCCCGCTGCGATTACCTCAATTCTCTCGGCATCGAGACCCTGGAGTATCACGCCTCCAACGGCACGGATTTCACCGTCGGCATGATCCCCGAGGCCCGCTTCTGCGGCGGCAGCGAGACCAGCATCGGCAAAGGCGTCACCTACAACCCCAACATGCCCACCGAGGAGTGCTTCATCAGCCCCAAGCGCGGTGTGGCCGAGGGTGTGG
>CADCQK010000110.1 GCA_902803575.1 Oscillospiraceae bacterium | reverse complement strand
TGTCGAGCTCAAGACCGATCCTCAGCTGATGGGCGCTCTGGGCGCTGCCGAGTACGCTCGCCAGAAGGGTCTCGCCAAGAAGTAAGATCAACTTCTAACACAGAAAAGAAGGTTGCGAAAGCAGCCTTCTTTTTTGTTTGGTTGCAAAAAGCCTGTGCCTTTGGTATGATATAGAAAAACCGACCGAAAGGATGTTGAACCATGAGCCAACGGGAGATTTTACATACGCTGGAGGCCGTGCGGGACGGTTCCCTCTCCCCCCAGGACGCCATGCTGCAGCTGAAGCTGGAGCCCTTTCAGGATCTGGGCTTCGCCAAGGTGGATCACCACCGGGAGCTCAGACAGGGCGTGGCCGAAGTGATCTACGGCGCCGGGAAGACCCCGGAGCAGATCGTGAAAATCGCCGACGCCATGCGTGAGCGGGGCCAGAAGACCATCATGATCACCCGGATCGAGCAGGAGACGGCGGACTACATTCACCGGTTCCACCCGCTGGAGTATCATACGCTGGCGAAGATCGGTCTGATGGGTTCCCTGCCCGAGCCCGACGGCGACGGCACCATCGTGGTGGCCACCGGCGGTACCAGCGACATGCCCATCGCGGAGGAGGCAGCTCTGACTGCAGAGGCTCTGGGCAACAAGGTCACGAGACTCTACGACGTCGGCGTCTCCGGCGTCCACCGGCTGCTGCACAACATGGAGCCCATCATGTCCGCAAGGTGCATCGTGGTCGTGGCGGGCATGGAGGGGGCCCTCCCCTCGGTGATCGGCGGTCTGGCGGACTGCCCGGTGATCGCTGTTCCCACCAGCGTGGGCTACGGCGCCAGTCTCGGCGGCATCGCTGCGCTGCTTTCGATGCTCAACTCCTGCGCCAGCGGCGTCAGCGTGGTGAATATCGACAACGGCTTCGGCGGCGGCTACCTCGCAAGTATGATCAACCATCTCAGCAACAAAGATGGGTGAAAACCATGAAAACACTTTATCTGGACGTCTCCACCGGCGTGGCGGGCGATATGCTCTCCGCTGCCCTTCTGGAGCTCTTCGACGACCGTGAGGCCATGCTGGCGCGTCTGAATGCCATCGGCATCCCCGGGATCACTTACACCACGGAATCCGTGAAAAAGCATGAAATCACCGGCACGCACCTGCACGTCAAGTGGAACGGCGTGGAGGAGCAGGCCGGGTGTCAGCAGCTCCACGAGGGGCATCATCACCACGAACACGCCCACTGGAACCTCTTCGATATCCACAGCGTGGTGGAGGGGCTGAACCTGCCGGAGGAGGTCAAGCAGGACGTGAAGAACGTCTATGCCATCATCGCCGGGGCCGAGGCCGTGGTCCACGGCACCACCATGGAGCACATCCATTTCCACGAGCTGGGCACCATGGACGCGGTGGCGGACATCTCTGCTGCCTGCCTGATGGCGCGGGAGCTGGGCGCGGCGCACATTGTCGCCTCCCCTGTCTGCACCGGATTTGGTGAGATCCAGTGCGCCCATGGACTGCTGCCGGTTCCGGCGCCCGCCACGGCGCTGATTCTGAAGGATCTGCCCTCCTTCGCAGGTGAGATCGAGGGTGAACTCTGCACCCCTACCGGCGCGGCGCTGGTAAAGTATCTGGCCCAGAGCTACAGCAGCGCGCCGGGCATGACCACCGAGAAGATCGGCTACGGCATGGGGCAGAAGGACTTTCCCAAGCTCTCCGCCGTCCGGGCCGTGCTGGGCGAGACGGAGGAGACGATCATCGAGCTCAACTGCAACGTGGACGACATGAGCCCCGAGGCAGTGGGCTTCGCCATTACGGAGCTGCTGCGGCTGGGCGCGCCGGACGCCTATTATACCCAGATCGGCATGAAGAAAAACCGCCCCGGCGTGATCCTCACCTGCCTTTGCAGAGAGGACCAGCGGGAACAAATGGTGCAGGCCATCTTCCGCCACACCACCACCATCGGCATCCGCGAGACCCTCTGCCGCCGCTATGTGCTCAAGCGCAGAGAGGAAGTCCGGGAGACCCCCTACGGCCCGGTGCGCTTGAAGATCAGCGAGGGCTATGGAGCAGAGCGGATGAAAGCGGAATACGATGACCTCGCCCGGATCGCCCGGGAGGAAAACCTGACCCTGGACGAAGCACGGGAGCTGATTAAATGAACGAAAAGTACGAGGCTTTGAAATCCATCCTGAAAAGCTACGGCACCGTGGCGGTGGCCTACTCCGGCGGTGTGGACTCCACCCTTCTGCTGAAGGCCTCCTCTGACGCCCTGGGAGAGAACTGCGTGGCCATCACCGCCGCCATCGAGGCGGTTCCCAAGCGGGAGCTCATGCGCGCGAAGCAATTTGCCTCTGATCTCGGGGTGCGGCACATCCTGCTGCAGCCGGACGTGCTGGCTCTGAAGGAATTCCGGGAGAATCCGCCGGACCGCTGCTATCACTGCAAAAAGCTGCTGTTCTCCGGGCTTCTGGAGGCTGCAAAGGAGGCCGGCATGGCCGTGGTGGCCGAAGGCTCCAATCTGGATGATGAGGGCGATTACCGTCCCGGGATGCGTGCCATTCAGGAACTGAAGGTGGCAAGCCCCCTGAGAGCGGCAGGGCTCACCAAGGCGGAGATCCGGGAAATCTCCAGAGAGCTGGATCTCCCCACCTGGGATCTGCCCAGCTGCGCCTGTCTGGCTTCCCGGTTTGCCTACGGCGACACCATCACCTCCGAGGGACTGCGGAAGGTGGACGCCGCGGAGGAATATCTCCACGATCTCGGCTGCAAACAGATTCGCGTCCGGATCCACGGGAATCTGGCCCGGATCGAGGCGGAGGAACATGATCTCCCGCTCCTGCTGGAACGCCGACTGGAGATCGACCAGGAGCTGAAATCCCTGGGCTTTGCCTATGCATCCCTGGATCTCAAGGGATACCGCACCGGAAGCATGAATGAAGTACTTCCATAAAAAATACGCTGTTCAACGAACAGCGTATTTTTTGATCTTATGGAATTGGAGCTTTTCCTCCGGGAGGTAGCTGAGAAGGATACCGGAGAGAATCAGCATAGCTCCGAGGATGCCCTGGGGCGCGAGGTGCTCATGGAGGAACACCACCCCCAGCACCGAGGCCACCAGCGGGTTCAGTGCGCAGAACATCCCCGCCCGGTCGGCGGTGGTGCCGCTCTGGGCCACCGGCTGCAGGGTGAAGCCGAAGCCGGTGCAGACCACCGCCAGCATCACGATGCCCAACCACTCCAGGGTTCCGGCGGGCAGCCGTGGGGTCTCGGTGAGGAAGGATGCAGTGATGGCCAGCACGCCGATGGTGCCCACCTGCACGATGCCCGCCAGCAGCGGATCGATGCCGCCGTGGGTCAGCCGGTCGGTGACCAGGATCGCACCGGCGTAAAGGAGCGCCGCCAGGATGCAGAACACCTCACCGAGGCCGAATTTTACGCTGCCGCTGAGGGTCAGCAGCGCCACCCCTGCGAGCGAGATCACGGCAGAAAGCACCGCCTTTTTCTTCGGAAGGGTGCGGCTCAAAACCGCCTGGAGCAAGGGAACCAGCACGATGGCGGTATTCTCCAGAAAGGACACCGTGCTGCTGGCCGTGCGCTTGAGACCGCTGAGCTCCGCAGTCATCACCAGAAAGTACATGGTGCCCATGATGACGCCGGCGAGCAGGGTTTTTCCATCGATTCGCCTGAGCTTTTTGAAAAACAGCAGCGACAGCAGAAGGAACCCCAGCAAAAACCGGACGCCCAGCAGATTGAACAGCCCCATACCCTCCATGATCAGCTTGGAAAACAGGTAGCTTGTGGCTCTGGCGATGATGACCCCGGCCAACAGCAGCTCGGCGCTGCGGCGGGAAAGGGCTCTGGTTTTCATGGCGCACCTCGATTTATTCAGCGGTTACTTGACTGGGAGTATAGCACGGGTGTATATTTGCGTAAAGCGATAGTTTTTCAAGTTTTCTTTGACATTTTATCAAAATAGGAGCAGCTTATGGATACGGAAAAATGCGCGGCCCTATTGGAGGTTTTGAAGACCGGAAGCCTCTCAGCGGCGGCGGAAACATTGGGCTACACCCCCTCCGGGATCAGCCGGATGATGGCGGCGCTGGAGGCAGAGGCAGGCTTTCCCCTTCTGGTCCGAAGCCGAAACGGCGTGGAGCCCACCCGGGAGTGCCTCTCCCTGCTCCCCACGTTCAAGGAGCTGACCCGACTGGGAAGCATGTTTCAGGAGCAGGCGGCGGCCCTTCGCGGACTGGAGACCGGCAAGGTGCGGGTGGGCAGCGCCTACAGCGCCTATTATGACTGGCTGGCAGAGACCATCGCCGCCTTCTCCAAGGCCCACCCCGGGATCGAGGTGGAGTTTTTACAGGGGGCCAGCAGCGAGCTCTGTGCTCTGATCGACAGCCACGAGGCGGATTTCGCCCTGGTGAGCTTCCGGGAGGGCAGCTTCGATTTTCTCCCCATGAAACGGGATCCGCTGCTGGCATGGGTTCCTGCGAACCATCCGCGGGCGAAGGAGGGCGTCTATCCCCTGTCGGATTTCCTCAGGGACCCCTACATCAGCACCTATCCGGATCAGGTCACGGACAACAGCCGCGCCTTTGCCGCAAACGGCCTGGAGCCGCAGGCCCGGTACAGCTCCATTGACATCCGCTCCACCCGGGCCATGGTCTCGGCGGGGCTGGGCGTGAGTCTCAACAATAGCATTCTCTCCCACGGTTTGGATCTGACGAACATCGCCGTTCTCCCCACAGAGCCCGCCTGCTATGTGGACATCGGCGCCGCGGTGCCGAAGCAGGGCGACCGCTCCCCTGCCGCAGAGGCCTTTTTGAAGTTCGCCATGGCGCGGCTGCCCGCGGCTTCGAATTGACAAAGCCCGCAGAATCATGTACATTATTATTTTAGGAACCATTCGATACAGAGAAGGATCATCAACATGCGGAAACATCAATTCATCGCGCTGATTCTGGCGCTTTTGCTGACGCTGTCCCTGAGCGGCTGCGCGGCGGATCAGGAGAGCAAAGAGGAGATCTTTGCCATGAATGCCCTCATCGACATCGTGGCCTACGGCTCCCACGCCGAGCAGGGCATCTCCGACGCCAGAGCGGTCTACACCAGCATGGAGGCCCTTTTGGATCCGGAGCTGGAGAGCAGCAAGGTCTATGCCATCAACCACGCCGAGGGCGCCGCCACGGTGGTAAATGCCCAGCTGGCCGGTATGATCCAGACCGCACAGACGGTCTCGGAGCGCACCGAGGGAGCACTGGATCTCACGATCTATCCGCTGGTGAAGGCATGGGGCTTTATCGATGAGCAGTACAACGTCCCCGACGAGGCCACCATCGCCCCGCTGCTGGAGAAGACGGGCATGGATCAGATCAGCCTCTCCCCAGATCAGGAGAACAGCGGCTATCTGCTGACCATGCCGGCCGGCACCCAGATCACTCTGGCCGCCGTTGCCAAGGGCGCCGCCACCGGCTACGCCATCAGCGCCCTGCGCGCCGCGGGGGTGGACAGCGCCTATGTCTCCATGGGCGGCAATGTGCAGACCCTGGGGCTCAAGCCCGACGGCAGCAAGTGGAACATCGCCGTCATGGATCCCAACGACAACACCGACTACATCGGCTATCTGACCCTCGGGGAGACTGCCGTGGTCACCAGCGCCAGCACGGACGTGAGCTTCACCACCCGCGGCGCGCTGTATCACCACATTCTGAACCCCGAAAACGGCGAGCCTGCCAACAGCGGTCTGCGCTCCGTGACCATCGTCTGCAACGACGGTCAGCTGGCGGACTGCCTCTCCACCGCCCTGTTCGTAAAGGGTGAGCGGGCCGCGCTGAACTACTGGCGCACCTATGGCGGGTTTGAGATGCTGCTGGTCACCAGTGACTGGCGGATCGTCTGCACGGACGGCCTCTACGGCGTCTTCACCCCCGACGTGAAGGAATACACGGTGAGCTACGTAAAATGAACCGAAAACAGATCTCCGGACCGGATTCGCCGGTCTCCGCCCTCCCTGGGGTGGGGCCGAAGAAGGTCGAGGCATTTGAAAAACTTGGCGTCACCACGCTGCGAGAGCTGGTGACGCTGTTTCCGCGTCGGTATGAGGATCGCAGCCGGTTCACGCCGATCTATCTGGCGGTGCCGGGAGACACGGTCTGTATCCGCGCCATGGTGGCTCAGGAGCCGCGGCTCAACCGGATCCGCAGAGGCATGGAGCTGGTGAAGCTCCGGGCTGTGGACGACACCGGCGCCATCGACGTGACCTTCTTCAACCAGAGCTACCGGAAGGATCAGCTGAAGAAGGGCGAGAGCTACATTTTCTACGGAAAAGTGGGCGTCATGGGCCAGCGCAAGACCCTGACGAACCCGGTCTGCGAGCCGGAGAGCCGCGCCGGCACCCCCGGCAGCATCACCGGTCGGATCATGCCGGTGTATCCGCTCTCCGCCGGACTGACCCAGCGGGTCATGCTGGACGCGACGCGCACAGCATTGGACGCCTGCAGCGGGGTGCTGCCGGACGCCCTGCCGGAGTCGGTGGTGGCAGAATACGGTCTCGCCCAGGCGGGGTTTGCCTATGAAAACATCCACTTCCCCGCCGACATGGGGGCGCTGGAGCTGGCCAGACGGCGGCTGATCTTTGAGGAGCTCTTCGTCCTAGCCTGCGCCATGCAGCGGATGCGCTCCGGCAGAGAGAAGACCGGCGGCCGGAAGCTGCAAAAATATGACATCAAAGAATTCTATCAGGCGCTGCCCTTCACCCCGACAGGCGCCCAGCAGCGGGCCATCCAGGACGCCATCCGTGATCTCTGCTCCGGAGCGCCCATGAACCGGCTGATCCAGGGCGACGTGGGCAGCGGCAAGACCCTGGTGGCGGCAGGATGTATCTGGTACGCCTGGAAAAACGGCTGCCAGAGCGCTTTCATGGCACCCACTGAGATCCTGGCGGAGCAGCACGAAAAGACGCTGATCTCCCTGCTGGAGCCGCTGGGCCTCCGGGTGGGACGACTCACCGGATCCATGACCGCGAAGCAGAAGCGGGAGGTCTACACCCACCTGGCCGACGGTTCCATCGATGTGGCGGTGGGCACCCACGCGCTGATCCAGGAGGCGGTGCAGTTTCACGATCTGGCGCTGGTCATCACCGACGAGCAGCACCGTTTCGGCGTGAAGCAGCGCTCTGCTCTGACGGAAAAAGGCGACCACCCACACACCCTGGTCATGAGCGCCACACCCATTCCGCGGACGCTGGCGCTGATGATCTACGGCGATCTGGACGTGTCCATCATCGACGAACTGCCGCCGGGACGGCACCCGGTGGAGACCTATGTGGTGGACGAGCGTTACCGGGCACGGCTCACGGCCTTCATGGACAAGCTGATCGGAGAGGGACGGCAGGTGTTCGTGGTCTGCCCCATGGTGGAGGAAAACGACGAGCTCCCCGGCGACCTGAAAAGCGCCGAAGAGCACGCAGTGAACGTTCAAAGACTCCTGCCCCACCGGAAGGTGGCCTGCATCCACGGAAAGATGAAGGCAAAGGACAAGGAAGCCATCATGGCCGCCTTTGCCGCCGGGGAAACCGACATTCTGGTGGCCACCACGGTGATCGAGGTGGGCGTGGACGTGCCGAACGCCGCTTTGATGATCGTCGAGAACGCCGAGCGGTTCGGTCTTTCGCAGCTCCACCAGCTTCGCGGACGCATCGGCCGCGGCGCCTTCCAGTCCTACTGCATTCTGGTTTCCGACTCCGACACCGAGGAGGCCAAGGCGAGATTGAAGGTCATGCACGACACCACCGACGGCTTCAAGATCGCGGAGGCAGACCTTAGAGCCAGAGGACCCGGTGACTTCTTCGGAAGCCGGCAGCACGGACTTCCCGAAATGCACGTGGCCGATCTGATGACCGACATGAACGTGCTGGAAGAGGCCAGAGACGCGGCGCAGGAACTCCTGAAACAGGATCCGAAGCTGGAGCTGCCTCAGCACGAAAAGCTCAGAAAACAGTGCGACCGGCTGTTTGAAATCAACACAGGGCAGTTCAATTGAGCTTCGGTTAATTGGTGTTTAACAATAAGAGAGTGAAGAGTTGAGAGTGAAGAGTGAAGTATATGAGTCACTTCGTGACAATTGAAAACGCTTCTTTGTTCCAACATCCTAATCTCCACTCTCCACTCTTCACTCTACACTCTCGCAGAGCGATAAACTATAGTTTGAACATCAAAAATAATTTACGCCGCAGCGGTTTCGCTGCGGCGTTTGTTTATTCATCTTCGTTTTCTTTTGGTTTGATCTCCACTTTGAGGCGCTCCACCCGCATGTTGTCCATAGACTGCACGGTGACGTGAAGGTTTTCAAAGTCAAAGCTGTCGCCGGGCTCCGGGAAGCCGTCGAACTGCTCCAGGGTCCAGCCGCCCACCGTAGCGCTTTCCGTCTCGATGGCGTCCTCCGGCCAGTCCAGCAGCTCCAGGAAGTCGTCCATGATCAGGTCGCCGTCCACGTCGTAGACGCCGTCGGAGACCGGGATGACCTCCTCGGGCTCCACCTCGTCGGTCTCGTCCCAGATCTCGCCCACGATCTGCTCCAGCACGTCCTCCATGGTGATGAGACCCAGGGTGCCGCCGTATTCGTCGGTGACCACGGCCAGATGCTTCTTCTCTCTTCGCAGCTGCTCCAGAACCTTCGGCAGCTTCGTGGTCTTATAGACGAAGCAGGGCTCCATGAGCATATCTCTGAGATCCTTCGGCGGCCGGATGCGGCCCAGACGCATGAGATCCTCGATCTCGCTGCGGTAGAGGCGATTCAAGTAAAGAACGCCGATGATGTTGTCGATGCTGCCCTCGTAGACCGGGATGCGGGAATAGGGCGTATCCTCCAGAAGGGCGCGGATCTCGCTCCAGTCGTCGTCGATGTCGATGGCGGTGACGTCCACTCTGGCGGTCATGGCGTCGCTGGCGGAGACGTCGTTGAACTCCAGCGCGGCCTGGACCAGCTCGGAGCGATCCTCGTCGATGACGTCCTCGTCCTCGGCGGTCTCGATGATGCTCTGCAGCTCCTGGGAGGCGGCCTCCTCGTCTTCAGACTCCACCTTCTCCCCCTTCATGGGCAGGGTGATGAGTTTCACCAGCCCCACCACCAGCAGAACCACCGGAGCCAGGATCACCATCATGACTCGCACAATATAGGCAAACCGCAGGCTCACCCGGTTGGCGTTCTGCTTGGCGAGGATTTTCGGGATCGTCTCACCGAAGATGATGACCAGGATGGTCAGGATCAGCGTCGCGAGCCAGGACCACCGGTCGGTGCCGGAAAGCAGCAGCGCGGTGACCGAGGCCAGTGACGAGGCCCCGATGTTCACCAGATTGTTGCCGATCAGAATGGCGCTGAGGGCGTGGTCGAAGTGCTCAGTGATGTAGTGGGCCACCTTCGCCCTTCTGGAGCCGTCCTCCATAAGGTTTTCCAGTCTCAGCCGGTTGGCGGAGGAATAGGCCATTTCCGCCGAGGAACAGAAGGCCGAGAGACCGATCAGAGCCACGATGGCAAGGATATACCAGATCATGCCTCGGCACCCCCTTCCGGAAGCTGCAGCTGCACCACGAGGGTGACGATCCGCTGCTGGCGCATGTTCTGGATCCGCACGGTGAGATCGTGGTAGGTGAAGCTCTCCCGCTCCTTCGGAATGTCGGAGAACTGCTCGTAGGTCCACTCGCTGAGAAGCTTATACTGCAGATCCTCGTCGTCCTCCGGATCCTCGTAATCCAGACGGTCGAAGAGCTCGCCCACGGTCATTTCGGCGTCCACCTGATACCGGTTTCCGCCCAGAGGCACAAAGGCCTCCTCCACGATGTCCTCCTCGTCCCAGATCTCGCCCACCAGCTCCTCGAGGATGTCCTCGATGGTGACGATGCCCAGCATGCCGCCGTAGTTATCGGTGACCACGGCGAGGTTCATCTTTCTGCGGCTCATCTCCGGCAGCAGGTCGTCGATGGCTTTGCTGTGGTGGACGAACATCGCCTCATCCAAAAGCGGCCGGATGTCCTTCACCGGGCCGTTCTGGGCGGCGCAGGCGCGGATATAGCGTCGAAGCTGCAAAACGCCGATGACGTTGTCGATGCTGTTTTCATAGACCGGGAGTCTGCTGTGCCGCTGGGAGGCGATCACGGAGAGGATCTCCTCGGGGCTGTCGTCCACATCGATGGCAGCCACGTCCACTCTGGGGGTCAGGACACTCTCCACCGGGATGTCCGCAAACTCCAGCGCCGAGCTCACCAGCTCGCCCCGCTCCTCGCTGAGGCTGCCCTCGTCGGTGAGGTTTTCGATGATGTCGTAGAGCTCATCCTCCGTGACCGTCAGCTCCGGATCGCTGGGAGAAAGCTCCGATGCAAAGTTCCCGATCTTGGTCAAAATCCAGGAAAACGGGGTAAACAAACCCATAAAAAAGTACAGCGATCCGGCAGTTGCCATGGACAACCGCTCGCTGTATTTCTTTGCGATGCTTTTCGGCAGCATCTCGCCTATAAAGAACACGACCACGGTGGTCACCAGTGTCCCCACCGTGACGGCGCTGACGCCCCATCTTCTGGTGACCAGTACCGTGACATAGGCTGCGGTGGTCAGATGGAGGATGTTCGTGCCGATCAGGATGGTCGTGATCGCCTTGTCAAAATGGTCTAAAATATACAGCGCCCTTTCGGCGGGTTTCTCCCCCCGGTCGGCGCGCATCTTCAAACGTGTCCGGCTGACGGAAGCAAAGGCTGTCTCCGCCAGTGCAAAATAAACAGCGCCCAGCAAAAGCAGCGCTATGATGAAGATCGGGGCAAACGATCGACTGCCCTCATCCATTCGGATCATCACACTCCTGTGATAAATTAAATCTTAATATACCATATTTAACAGCTTTCGTCAATGCCCGGTGCTTTCGAAAAATAGTTTCTGAATTGGATGAAAAAAGGATTGCAAAACGACGGGATTCGGCCTTATAATGGAGTCGTAAAGAACCGCGATACGCGAGGACGAGAAGGAGGAAACATCCGAATGAAAAAGAAACTGCTCAGTCTTCTGCTGGCTCTGGTGATGGTCGCTGCACTGCTGCCGACGGTCACCTCCAAAGCCGCAGGAGAGAAGCTGATCGCCGTTACCTTTGACGACGGCCCCAGCCAGTACACCTCCACCCTGCTGGACGGTTTGAAGCAGCGCGGTGCCAAGGCCACGTTCTTCATGCAGGGCATCAACGCCGCCAGCTACCCTGCCGTAGTCAAGCGTGCCTGGCTGGAAGGCCACCAGGTCTGCAGCCACAGCTACAACCACCCGCAGCTCACCACCCTGAGCTCTGCCGACGTCCGCAGCCAGCTGACCCGCACCGACAGCATCCTGGACAACGCCATCGGCCTGGACATGAGCTACATGCTCCGTCCGCCCTACGGGAGCTACAACCAGAACGTGCTGAACATCGCCGGCGTCCCCTGCCTCTACTGGTCGGTGGACACTCTGGACTGGAAGAGCCGCAATGCCGACAGCGTCTACAATGAGTTTCTCAGAAGCGCCAGAGACGGCTCCATCGTCCTGCTGCACGACATTTACTCCACCTCGGTCACCGGCGCCCTGCGTGCCATCGACACCCTGCAGGCCAGAGGCTTTGAGTTCGTCACCGTAGACGAGCTGTTCTACCGCCGCGGCATCACCATGCAGAACGCGAGGATCTATTTTGACGCTTATCCCGGTGCTGCCGGCACCGCCAGCGGCATCCAGACGCCGGCGATCTCCAAGACCGAGAGTCCCAGCGGCGGTCTGCTGATCACCATCAACGGCGACAGCCGCGGCAGCGTCTACTACACCACCAACGGTGAGACCCCCACCCCCGCCAATGCGACGAAATACATCGGTCCCTTCACGGTCAACGGCACCTGCACCATCAAGGCCGTCAGCGTGATCCACTGGAACAGCATCCGCTCCAAGGTGGCCTCCCAGACCATTGAGTACATCCCCGCTCCCGCGCCGGAGCTCAAGTACGCCAACGGCGTTGTCACCATCACCGACAGCAACCCCAGCGCCGTGATCCACTACACCACCGACGGCAGCGCGCCCACCACGAGCAGCGCCGTCTACTACTCCCCCGTGAGCATCAGCCCCGACTCTACCGTCCGCGCCATTGCGGAGGTCAAGGGCTATGGCCCCAGCGCCGTGAAACTGCTGACCGTGACTGCCGGCGGCAGCATCCTGCGGGACGTGAGCGTGAAGGACTGGCATTACGCCAACTTCTCCGCCGCAGTGGATCAGGGCATCATCAACGGCACTTCCCCTGAGGTCATGAGCCCCAACCAGTCTCTGACCCGCGGCATGCTGGTGACCATGCTCTACCGCATGGGCGGCGATCAGCAGACTGCGGCGCCGGTGAATTACTCTGACGTCAGCGCCAATGCCTGGTACTATCAGGCCCTTTGCTGGGCCACCGCCAACGGCATCGTCACCGGCTACCGGGACGGCACCTTCCTGCCCAACGCCGACATCACCCGGCAGGAGCTGTGCGCCATGATCTACCGCTATCTGGATCTGAAGGGCTACACCCTGCCCGAGGGTGAGGCTGCCGCCGGACGCTTCGGCGATGTGAAGTCCATCGGCGGCTGGGCCAGAGAATATGTCGCCGCGCTCGCTGAGCTGGGTGTGGTGACCGGCTACAACGACGGAACCTTCGGCCCCGCGCGCGGTGCCTCCAGAGCCGAGGCCGTGACCATGCTGATGCGCGCGCTGGCGCTCCCCGCTCCGGAACCGGAACCGACGCCGGAACCCACGGTGACGCCGGAGCCCACTGAGACTCCCGCTCCTACCGAGACGCCTGCTCCCACCGAGGCACCGACCGAATCTCCGGAGCCCAGTGAGACCCCGGCACCTTCTCAGGAGCCCTCCGAGACGCCCGCTCCCACCGAAGAGCCCGGTAAAATCGTCATCGTAAAGCCCTGATACATCAACAAAAAATCCTCCCGGATCCGGGAGGATTTTTTATTTGGGTTGCAATCAGTAATTGGAGGTCCAGTCGTCCTGCTGCGGCTGAGAAGTCTGGGCTCCTGCGAGCTTTCTGTAGAACACCGCGGTGGTGGCCTGCAGATAGGGGGTGACCCAGAGGCTCAGGATGCCGAGGGTCAGAGCCGAGAGCAGGATCCAGCCGATGAAGCTCAGCTCCAGCAGGAACAATTCCTTCTTATGGCCGTCCATCATGGCCTTGGAACGCTCGATGGCCTCCCCAGCCGAGATGCCGGGGTTCTCCGCCATGATGTAGCTTGCCATGCTGTAGCGAAGGGCGGCAATGATGCCGGGAACGATCAGCAGCAGCGTCCAGCCGATGATCTGGAGGAGCATTCTCAGCCGCAGCCAGAAGGCCTGGCCAAAGATGTCAAAGGCTGAGAACAGGTCGCCGAATTGGGCCTCCTGCCGATCCACCAGATGCAGGTTGAACCGGTCATAGCCGATCATGACAGGGCCGCCGACGATCAGCTGCACCAGGCCAAGCAGCTCCAGGAACATGAACAGCGGCTTAAATCGCTGCAGGAACAGCACCAGCTGATCCATGAAGTCGGAGTTGAACACATAGTGCACGTCGTCCGCGTCGATGTCCAGATTGAAGTCAAAGCTCAGGCCGCTGCCGATGCCGCCCAGCAGCGCCGCCACCACCATGACCCCGATGGCGAGGCCCCAGCGGCCGGTGAGCGCGCTGCGTCCCGCGGCTCGGTATTCGCTGTAGGTCATGGGCGCGGAGGAATTGTAATTGTCCATAGTTTCTCCTTTCCTCTCTCAGATCATTACCACGGCAAGAGCTTTTCGCCCTTCACCAGATAGGCCACGTCCGCCAGCTCCGCAAGGGGTGAATCGCTGCGGGAGTCGGAATAGAAGGCGGCGATCTCCACATCGGGGTAGGCCTCTCTCAATCGAGTGACCTTCTCCGGCCCCCAGCAGTTTTCCCCTTCGGTCTTGCCGGTCTTTTTATCCACCCTGGAGGCGAGAAGCCGCACCCCCAGCCGCTCGGTCGGGACAGAGATCAGAAACTCCGGGGAGGCGGAGATCACGATGTCGTCCGAGCGCTGGTGGTCCAGATACCAGCGGTTGATCTTGGGAAACTTCTGATCCCAGAACCGCTTCACCGCGTGGTCGATGTTCGGCACGTACTCCAGGAAGCCGTAAAAGACCTCCTTGATGCGGGTTTTGCTGACCTGCCCTCTGAAATAGGCCGGCAGCAGCTTCAGCGCCGCGGGCAGCGCCTTCAGAACCTTCGGGTAGCGGAGGATGCACCAGAAGTAGAAGGTCACGGTGCTGTCCTTGGGAAAGATCGTCTTGTCCCAGTCGTAAACGTTCACTTTTTCCATGGGGATCACATCATTTCATTAATATAGGGTGCCCGCCACGCGCATGTAGGCGGCGGCAAAGGCCTCGCGGATGAAGTAGTTGATCCGCAGATCGATCCAATAGGTTTTGGCCGCCACGCCCAGCGGCTTCGCGCCCAGCGCCTCAGCCATCAATTTCGCCCGGTAGAGGTGGTACTCACTGGTGACGATGGCCACGCCGTCCTTGGGATCGGCGCCGCGATCGCGCATGATGGCAAAGGAGTTTTCGAGATTCTGTCGGGTGTTGTCGGCCAGGATCTCCTTGATAACTCGCTCCGGGGCTACCCCCTTTCCGATCAGCCAGTCGTACATGACGTCCGCCTCCGGCACCGGCTCATCCGGCCCCTGGCTGCCGCTGACGATGGCCACGGAATCGGGATATTCGTTCAGATAATCCAATGCCGCCTGCAGCCGCTCGGTGAGGGATCTGGAGGGGTTCATGCCGTTGATGCCGGCGCCGAGGACGATCACATAGTCCGCCTTGGGATCCGCGTCGGTCTTCGCCTCTTTTACGATGGGGATCTCCAGGATCACGAACACCGCGCAGCCGATGACCAGCAGGATCGCCAGCACCCAGCGTCCCCAGCCCGGCAGGATCGGGAACAGCAGCACCAGAAGGGCGGCGCCCCAGAGGGTATAGGCAATGTAGTCATGTCCCTGGAACACGAAGCGCAGCACCGCGCCGATCAGGAACAGGATCAAAATCAAAATCATGCGTTTTTTCATGGTTCCGCCTCTTCCGAGAGCCGCTCCCAGTCGGCGTACAGCGCGTCCAGCTCCGACTGGAGGGCGGCCTTCTGCGTCTCCAGCTCCATGAGCTTCTGATAGTCGGTGGCGAAGGCCTCGCACTGCGATTCCAGCTCCGCCATCTTTTCCTCGGCCTTTTCGATGGCCTTTTCGGTCTTCTGGAGCTGTTTTGCCGCGTTGGGCTGTTTTTTCGGCTTCGGCTCCTTCTTCCGCTCCTGCTGCCGCACCGCCTGCTGCAGGGTCTGCTGCCGCTGGATATAGGCGCGGTATTCCTCAAAGCTGCCGCGAAAATCGATGAAGCTGCCGTCCCGCAGCGCCCAGATCCGGGTGGCGAATTTCTCGATGAAATAGCGGTCGTGGCTGACAAACAGCAGCGCCTCATTGTAATCCGAGAGGGCGTCCTCGATCCATTCCCGGCTGGAGATGTCCAGATGGTTGGTGGGCTCGTCCAGGATCAGGAAGTTGATCTCGATGCCCATGAGCATGCAGAGCTTCAGTCTGGACCGCTCGCCGCCGGAGAGGCTGTCCACGGTCTTGAACACGTCCTCCCCCCGGAAGCCGAAGGCCGCCAGACGGTCGCGGGCCTCCTGGGGCTGGCATTTGCACTCGTAGAGCATGGTGTCCACCATGTTCCGGTTCACGTCCTGGAAGGTCACGATCTGCGGCAGATAGGCCACGCGGACCGTGGGCCCCCGTCGGATCCAGCCGGAGTCCGGGGTCTCCTCGTTCATCAGGAGCTTCAGGAAGGTGGTCTTCCCCATGCCGTTGTCGCCGATCAGGGCGATGCGCTCGCCGCCGGTCACCGTCAATGTCAGATCATGGAACAACGTACGCCCGTTAAAACCTTTGGTGACGCTGTCCGCCACCAGCACCTCGTCTGCCCGGAAGACGGACTCGGAAAAATGGACGTTCAGCTTCCGGTCCTCCGTGGGCCGCTCGGTCTGGCGGAGCTTTTCCATGCGCTTTTCCATGGAGAAGGCCCGCTTGTGGAGCTTGTCGTTGCCCATGAAGGCCCAGAGGTGGAGCTTTTCCGCCGCCTCGGTGAGCTGCTGGAGCTTCGCCTGGTCCTTTTCATATTGCTTGAGCTGCTCGTCGAACCGGCGCTGCCGCTCCACGACGTAGAAGCTGTAATTGCCGCTGTAAAATTCCGCCTTCCCGGTGGAGAGGTCGATGCTCCGCTGCACCACCCGATCCAGGAAGTACCGGTCGTGGCTGATGACCAGCACGCTGCCGCGAAAGTGCAGGAGGTAATCCTCCAGCCACTCGGTGCTGCGCAGATCCAGATGGTTCGTGGGCTCGTCCAGCAGGAGGATGTCCGTGTCCTCCAGAATGAGTCTGGCGAGGTTCACGCGGGTCTTCTCACCGCCGGAGAGGCTCTCGAAGCTCTGCGCGCGCATGGCGGCGTTGATGTCGAGGCCGTTTGCCACCCGATCCCGCTCGTGCTCCATGTCGTAGCCGCCGAGACGGCGGAAATCCTCGCTGACCCGGTCGTATTCCGAGAGCAGCTGCGGGGAGTCGTCCGAGGCCATCCGCTCCGCCAGATGGTTCATCCGATCCTCCAGATCGTAGAGCCGGCGGTGGGCCTCTCTGAGCACGTCCTCGGTGGTGTAGCCCTCCGGGTAGACCGGGATCTGCGAGATCAGCCCCAGCCGCCTGCCGGAGGCGATGGAGATCTCGCCGCTGTCCGGGTAGAGCGCCCCGGACAGGAGACGAAACAGCGTGGTCTTGCCGCAGCCGTTGCGCCCCAGAATGCCGATGCGCTCGCCGGTATTCACTTCAAAGCTGACCCCGTCGAGGATGTTGGTTCCCACCTCAAAGCTCTTGACGAGGTCCTTTACGGTTAAGTCGATCATGTGGTTACTCTTTCTGTCAGTGTGGAGTGTGGAGTTGAAAGTGTCTCCGACGGATTCAGATTCCAGTTTATCAGGTTGTATGAAATGATCCACCGTAGGGCGGGGACCTGTGCCCC
>CADCQK010000109.1 GCA_902803575.1 Oscillospiraceae bacterium | reverse complement strand
TTTAAGTATTCCAGCGCGAACCGGAAAGCCGCATCGGTGAGCACCGCGCCCCGTTCGCCCTGATCGATCAGGCCGCAGAGCCGGTCATAGCTGCCCTTCACGATGCCCTCCATCTGGGCGGAGGTGGTGGGTCTCGCGTGGGAGAGGGTGTATGCCGCGTCCCGGAGCTCGGATTTCAGTCTCTCGGGGTCGGTCTCCCCTTCCAAATGATGCGCCGCCAGCGCCATGCCCATGGCCGCCGCCGCGTAGGGCCCCTCGCTCTGGGTCACCATGTCGCGGATGGCGTCCGCCACGGCCTGCACCGATCCACAGACCACATGCTTCACACGCATGGGGTAGATCCTTCGGTCCAGCAGCCGCACGGTGCCGTTTTCGTACCATGCCACGTTTTCATATTGCTGCAGGAACGCCAGTCCCTGATCCTTCCGCTCAAAGGTCATACTGCTTCGCCGCCTTTTTGAACGCGTTGGCCACTGCCGTGCCGCTCTGGAGCTTGTTCCGCTTCAGGATCAGCGCCGCGCCGGTGTCGATCAGCAGCATGTCCAGCGTCTTTCTTGTCTCCGGATCGGTGACCGAGGTGACCTCCAGAACCTTGGAATCCCCCACCGTCCGGCGGATCAGCTCCGTGCCGGCGTAGCCCGCGGTGTCGGCCATGATCTGGTCGATGTACCGCTTTCGGAAGTCCGCCTCCCAGTACAGCGGCAGCGTCACCCGGGCGTCATATTCCCGCTCCAGGCCCACGCGGAAGCCGTCATAGACCGCCGCCACTGCCTGCCGGATCCACTTCAGGAAGGCGGTATTGTCCGGCTCGGTCAGGAGCTTGTTGGCCCAGGCGAAGATCAGGTTCCCGATCACGTTGCCCGCGTCGTAGCCCATGGGGCCGTAGAAGGCGAACTCCGGGTCGATGACCTTGATGCCGGTGAGATTGGCGAAGATGCTGCCGGTGTGCAGATCGCCGTGCAAAAGCGCCTGGGGGCAGTTCATGAACCGGTCCCGCAGCACGGCGACCTCGGCATGGAGCTCCGCATTCTCATACAGCTTTTCCTGCACAAACTCCTCCGTCCCCGGAGTGAGGACGTTGCGGTTTTTATAGTCCCAATAGGGCTCCGTCAGCACCAGATCCTCGGTGATGTCGCAGAGCTCCGGGTTGGTGAACCGTTTCACCAGCGCCTTTTTCTGCTGCCGGTCCAGTACCAGATCCGTGGTGGGCAGCAGGGTTTTGCTGAGGAAGTCCGCGATCTGCTCCGGGAATCGCGGGAAGGTCTTCCCTGCCAGCAGCTCCCGTCTGAGATTCCGGTAATCGGAGATGTCCTCCATGGTGATGGCGCACATGGCCTCGCAGTAATCATAGACCTTCGGCACACAGCCCGGGGCGAGACGCCCTTCGATGCGCAGGATCTCCGACTCGATACGGCTGCGGCTCAGATCCAGCGGCCTCCCCGAGGAGCGCAGCAGCCTGTCCGCCTGCTTCACCACCAGAGATCTTCCGGAGTCAAGATCCCGCACCCGGAACACATAGTTGATGTTCCCGTCGCCGATCTCCTCCGCGACCAGGTTTGCCGTTTCAGGGAAGTACTCCGTCCGCGCTTTTACAAATCGCAATACGCTCCCGGTGTCCAGAAGAAAATGCCGATCAAATTCCGAAGCCATGCTGCTGCCTCCTTTGGTTTTTCCTCAGTATAGCATACAATTCCCCATAAAAAAAGACACCCCGGAGGGTGTCTTTTTTATGGTTTGGTTGCTTACTTCTGCTGCTCGGCCATCTTGCGGATCTCGATTCTCTTGCGTCTGGCTTCCTTGAACTCGGGGAAGACCTTGGCGCGCTTCTCGTAATCGATGCTCTCGTTGTAGGTGAGCTTCTTGAGGTGGATGGCGTCGAACTTGCAGCGGGTGGTGCAGACGCCGCAGCCCAGGCACTTGTTGGGATCGACCCAGGAGGCGCCGCAGCCGAGGCAGCGGGAGGCTTCCTTCTTCATCTGCTCCTCGCTGTAGGCGAGACGATCGTCACGGAAGGTGCAGGCCTTGGACTTATCCTTCTTCGGCACCTGGCGCTTGACCTTGTTGTTGGCGCGCTTGACGGAGTCGAAGTCCACGTTGTCCTTGTCGAAGGCGTGGTAGGTGAGACGGTCACGGCCGATGGTGAGGCTCTGGCCCGGGTGCACATAGCGGTGGATGGAGATGGCCGCCTGCTTGCCCTGGGCGATGGCGTCGATGGCGAACTTCGGCCCGGTGTGGGCGTCGCCGCCGACGA
>CADCQK010000108.1 GCA_902803575.1 Oscillospiraceae bacterium | reverse complement strand
CTCCGAGTTTAAAACCTCTTTCTCTGTCATAAGCTCCGAGTTTAAAACCTCTTTCTCTGTCATAAGTTCCGAAAGGATGTTCAGGCTCCGCTGGGAGATGGCAGCGTTTTTGTTCCGCTTTCCCTTCACCCGGTAGCCCAGCTCCCTGATGATGCCGAAGTTGATGTTCATGGGCTGGAAGTCGCCCACGCTGCCGCCGGAGACGTATTTTCCCAATGCGCCGATGGCGGTCTCCTGGGGGAAGTCCACGGGCTCCATGCCTAAAATCTCGGCGGCGGTCTCGATGCCCACCAGAGCGCCGGAGGCGCAGGACTCCACATAGCCCTCCACCCCGGTCATCTGTCCGGCGAAGCGAATCCGGGGCTCGCTTTTCAGCCGATAGCAGGCGTCCAGCAGCTTGGGAGAGTTCAGATAAGTATTCCGGTGCATGACGCCGTAACGCACAAACTCCGCGTTTTTCAGCGCCGGGATCATGGAAAAGACCCGCTTCTGCTCGCCCCAGGTCAGGTGGGTCTGGAAGCCCACCAGATTGTAGAGGGTGCCCTCGGCGTTGTCCTGCCGCAGCTGCACCACGGCGTAGTTGTCCTTCCCGGTTCTGGGATCTCTCAGACCCACCGGCTTCAGGGGACCGTAGCGGAGAGTGTCTTCCCCTCTTCTCGCCATGACCTCCACCGGCATGCAGCCCTCGAAGACGCCGCCGTCATCGAAACCGTGAACCTCCGCTTCCTTCGCAGTCGCCAGCTCCCGGACGAAGGCTTTATACTCCGTTTCGTCCATGGGGCAGTTTACATAATCTGCTGTTCCCTTGTCATAGCGGGAGGCGAAGAAGGCGCTGTCCATGTCCACGCTCTCCAGCGTGACGATGGGCGCCACCGCGTCGTAGAAGTGCAGATCAAACTCCGGGCATAGCTTCGCAATCCGGTCGGCCATGGCGTCGCTGGTGAGCGGGCCGGTGGCGATGACCACGATGCCATCGGACGGAATGTCCGTGGCCTCTTCCTCGATGATCTCCACGTTGGGGTGATTTCTGAGACGCTCGGTGATGGTTCTGGCGAAGCCCTCACGATCCACCGCCAGCGCACCGCCGGCGGCCACACGGTTCTCGTCCGCGCTCTGAAGGATCAGCGAATCCAGCCGCCGCAGCTCCTCCTTCAAAAGGCCCACGGCGTTGGTGAGCTCATCGCTTCTCAGGGAGTTGGAGCAGACCAGCTCACCGAACAGGGGCGAGTGGTGGGCGGGCGTATATTTCTGCGGCTTCATCTCCACGAGCCGCACCGGGATGCCGCGCTTGGCCAGCTGCCACGCGCACTCGCTCCCGGCCAGTCCCGCGCCGATCACAGTTACTGCTTGCATAAGGATCCTCCATAAAAAAGTGTGGAGTTTGGAATTAGGAGTGTGGAGTTTCAAGCGACCAGCTCAGGCCGAACATTTAAACTCCACACTCCACACTTCACACTCCAAACTTATTCCGCTTTTTTGGTTTTTCTGGTGGTTTTCTTTTTCGCCGCGGTCTTTTCGGCGGTCTCACCCTCGGCGGCCTCGGTCTTTTTCTTCTTCCAGCCGCGCTGGTCCTCCGGCACAAAGCTGGGGCAGGCGGGGTTGATGCAGAAGGGCTTGCGCTTGCCCTTACCGGCGGGCTTGAACAGGGTCTTGCCGCAGTCGGGGCAGAAGTCCTTGGTGGGCACCTCCCAGCTCATGAAGCCGCACTCCTGACCGCGCTCGCAGGCGTAGAAGGTGTAGCCCTTCTTGCTGGTGCGCTTGAGGATGCGTCCGCCGCACTTGGGGCACTTGCCCGGCATCTCGATGACCATGGGTTTGGTGAAGGTGCACTCCGGGAAGCCCGGGCAGGCCAGGAACTGACCGAATCTGCCGAACTTCACCACCATGTTCCGGCCGCAGACGTCGCATTTTTCCTCGGAGACCTCGTCAGGCACCTTGATGTGCTTGCCCTCCAGCTTGACCTCCGCGTCCTTCAGCTCCGTCTCGAAGCCGGTATAGAACTCCGACAGCACGTCCTTCCAGGGCATGGAGCCGGTCTCGATCCGGTCGAGATCGTCCTCCATTCTGGCGGTGAAGGCCAGATCCACGATGTCGGTGAAATACTCCTCCATGGTCTTGGTGACCGTCTCGCCCAGGTTGGTGGGCTTGAGGTAGCGGCCCTCCTTGACCACATAGTTGCGGCTCGTGATGGTGGAGATGGTGGGCGCGTAAGTGGAGGGGCGGCCGATGCCCTTCTCCTCCATGGCGCGGATCAGGGTCGCCTCGGTGTAGCGGGGCGGCGCCTGGGTGAACTGCTGCTCCTTGGTGATCTTCTCCAGCTGCACGTGGTCGCCCTCATGCATGACGGGCAGCGGTCGGCGGATCTCGCTCTGTTCCTCGTCCTTGGCCTCCTCATAGACGGCGGTGTAGCCGGGGAACTTCTGCTCGGAGTATTTGGCTCTGAACAGATGCCGGCCGCTGAGCACGTCCACGTTCACGTTGTCATAGACCGCGTTGGCCATCTGGCAGGCGGTGAAGCGGCCCCAGATCAGACGGTACAGCCGATACTGATCCGGCGTCAGATCCTTCCGCACCACCTCCGGAGACAGGGTCACGTCCGTGGGGCGAATGGCCTCGTGGGCGTCCTGGGCGCCGGATTTGGTTTTGAAGGTGCGGGTCTGGGGCGGATAGTATTCCTGCCCGTAGTGCTCGATGATATAGCTCTTGGCGGCTCTCAGCGCCTCGTCAGACAGACGCAGGGAGTCGGTACGCATATAGGTGATCAGACCGGTGGTGCCGCGGCCCGCCAGATCCACGCCCTCATAGAGCTGCTGGGCGATGGACATGGTGCGTCTCGGGGTCATGCCCAGACGTCTCGAAGCCTCCTGCTGCAAAGTCGAGGTGATGAACGGAGGCGAGGGGCTGCGCTGCTTGGTGCCGTGCTTGATGCTGTGGATCTTGAAGGCTTCCTTCTGCACCGCCTGGATGATGGCCTCGGCCTCGGCTTCAGTTTTCACATCCAGCTTTTTGTCCACGGTACCGTAGTAGCGGGCGGTGAAGGTCTCCTTCTTCTCCCCGACGCTCAGCAGCGCGTCGATGAGCCAGTATTCCTCGGGCTTGAAGTCCCGGATCTCCTGCTCGCGGTCCACCACGATCCGGGTGGCGACGCTCTGGACACGGCCGGCGGAGAGGCCGGGCTTGATCTTCCGCCAGAGCAGCGGGCTCAGCTGATAGCCCACGATGCGGTCGAGGATGCGTCTCGCCTGCTGGGCGTCCACCAGATCCTGGTCGATCTCTCTGGGGTTCTGGATGCTCTCGGTGACCACGCGCTTGGTGATCTCGTTGAAGGTCACGCGGCGGGCCTTGTCGTCCGGCAGCTCCAGCAGTTCCTTCAAATGCCAGCTGATGGCCTCGCCCTCGCGGTCAGGGTCGGTCGCGAGATAGACGATGTTCGCGCTTTTGGAGCGTTTCTTCAGATCCTGGATCAGGGTCTCCTTCCCCTTCACCGGGATATACTCCGGCTCGAAGCCGTGGTCGATGTCAACGCCCAGTTTGCTCTTGGGCAGATCGCGCAGGTGGCCCATGGAGGCCACGACCTTGTAGCTGCTGCCCAGATATTTCTCGATGGTTCTGGCCTTCGCCGGAGACTCTACGATCACCAGGTCGGTTTTCGCCTTTGCCATAATCGGGTTTCCCTCTTTTCTGATTACTTCTTCTGGATATTCAGTGTAAAACGCTTGCCGGGCTCCGGAATGACGAAGCCCTTGATCTGGAGCATGGTCAGCTCCGCCAGAACGGTGTGGGTCGGCAGACCGGTCTTTTCGATCAGATCGTCCACGTGGATGCCCGGCTCCGTCATGGCAGTGACCAGCTTCAGCTGCGGCTCCGTGAGGCCGCTCAGCTGCTGTTCCAAGTCAATATATTCCCTGGCAGGGGCTTTGTCAATCACTTTTTGGCGCATGGGCTCCCGGACTCGGACGAAATCTTCGCCGGTCTCCGGAGGATCCGTCAGCGGCGGGAGGTTGGCGGGCACCTTCAGTTTGCTGTTGGGGCCGAGGGGCTTGACCATCCTCGGCTGCTCCACAGGTTCCGGCGCGGTGCCGGGATTTTGCCGGATCTTGTCCGGATAGATCGCCGCCAGATCCGCAAGGATGTCCCAGGCGCAGGTGGCGGGCCGGACGCCGTCTTTCAGCAGCGCGTTGGTGCCCGCAGAGCAGGCCGCGTCGGCGTTTCCCGGAACGGCAAAGAGCTCGCGCCCCTGGCTTTCCGCCTCCTCCGCGAACAAAAGCGCACCGCTGCGCTCCGGCGCCTCCACCACCACGGCGGCCAGTGAGAGGCCGGAGGTGATGCGGTTTCGCATCCGGAAACCGTTTTTCCCGATGCCGGAGCCAGGACCGAACTCACTGATCACGGCGCCGCGTACGGCCACATCCTGGGCCAGTCTGCCGCTGTAGGAGGTGTCGATGGCGCCGCCCAGGACGCCGATGACGATCCCGTCTGCCCGCAGCGCGCCCACGGCGGCCTCCGCGTCCACACCGCTGGTGAGGCCGGAGATCACGATGGCGCCGCAGTGGGCGATCTCATAACCCAGCCGCTGGGCGGTTCGAAGTCCGTAGGGCGTGGCCTTCCGGGTGCCGACGATGGCCACACTGGCATTGTCGTCCAGCTGCGGCAGTCTCCCCCGGACGAACAGCGCCACCGGCGGATCGTAGGTCTGTCTGAGCCGCTCGGGGTAGGCGGCGTCCCGGATGGTGACGATCTGGATGTGATCCATAATGCAGCGCTCCAGCGCCCGGTTGACCTGCTCCAGATCCTTGTCACAGAGATTTTTCAGTTCCCCCGGGGTCAGCTCCGGCAGCGCGGCGCGGTAGTCCGCCTCCTCAGAGAAATAGACCTTCCGCACGTCGCCCATCCGCTCTAAAAGCTCCAGACGGCGGCGGGGCCGGACGCTGTGCCGCTCGCTGAGCCAGACCCAGTATTGCAGCTCAGCCATCGCTGTCACCTGCCCGTACCATTTCCCAGAGGATCACACTGGCAGCCACAGCGGCGTTGAGGCTCTCGGAATCCGGCCGCATGGGGATGATGATCTCACCGTCACAGAGCGCCAGCAGCTCCCTGCTGAGGCCCCTGCCCTCGCTGCCCACAGCCACGGCGGCTCGGGAGAGGGAAACCTCCCGCAGGTCTTTGGCGGTATCCGTCAAAGCAGCGCCGTAGAGCGGCAGCTTCCACTGCTGCAAAAGGGCTTTCATTTCCTCGTGGGTGCACTCCAGCACTGGCTGGCGGAAAACGGCCCCCATGGTGGCGCGGACGGTCTTCGGGCTGTAGAGATCGGCGCAGGCGCCTGTGAGCAGAACCGCATCGGCGCCCAGGGCGTTGGCAGTGCGCAGGACGGTGCCCACGTTGCCGGGATCCTGGACGGTCTCCAGCACCAGCACCCGCTTCGGTTTTTCCGGAAGCGGCCGCTCCGGGATCTTCACAGTGAACACCGGCCCCGGTGATTTCGACAATGCCGAGACGTACTCCACCAGCTCCGCAGGGGCAAGCAGCTGACGCACAGAGTCCGGAAGCGAGAAGGCAGGCCGCTCTGCCCAGAGGACGGTTTCCACCTCCGCGCCGGAGGCAATGGCCTCTCGGAGGAGCTTCTCGCCGTCACCGACGAAGAACCCCTCCTGCTGTCGCTGGCTGCGCTCTCTGCCGAGGCTGCGCAGACGGCGGATGATGGCATTTTTTCTGGATGTGATGGTCTCCATAAGCACCCGCCTTTCCGGTTTTTCGCGTACATATACTATATTTATATAACACAAGGTTTCCCCGCTGTCAAATCTTTAAAAAACGACACACCGCCGAAGCGGTGTGCCGAAGATTGGTTTTGAGAAGGGATCAGGCGGTGATACCAGCCTTGATCTCGCAGAACTGCTGCATGACGCGGGCGATCTGCGCACGGGTGGCCCAGCCCTGGGGAGCGAGGGTACCGTCGCCAGTGCCGTTGATGACGCCGACGGCGACAGCCCACTGCATACCGGCGGCGGCCCAGTCAGAGACGTAGCCGGCATCGGGGAAGCCGTTCAGGCTGGTGGACATGCTGGTGGGATAGTGGCGGGAGGCGTAACGCTGCAGCATGGTGACCATCTGCTCGCGGGTGATGTTGTCATAGGGGCCGAACTCGGTGGCGCTGTAACCCTTGACCACACCGCTCTGATACGCCCAGGCGACCGCCTGCTGGTACCAGCTGCCCTTCTCCACGTCGTTGAAGGGATCGTAGAGGTTGGTGGTGGGGCTGCCCTCCAGACGATAGAGGACGGTGGCGAACTCAGCACGGGTGAGATCGCGGTTGGGGTTGAACATACCGTCGCCGGTACCGTTCATGATGTTGCCCAGGGTCACATACTCGACCTCGTCAGAGTACCAGTCGGGCGTGAAGACGTCCTTATACTCGCTCTGGTAGGTGATGGCCTTGCCCTGCTTGGCAAAGTACTCCGGCTCGGAGGAGCGCAGCCAGGCGTGGGTGATCTCGGAGAAGTGGGCGTTGATGATCTGCAGCGCGTTGGCCAGCAGGTTCAGGGTGGTGACAGGATGACGCACCAGGAGCACCAGCATCTTCGGAACCAGGTTGCCCAGCATGGCGCGGACCTGATCGCCGTCATAGTTGGCGCACTTGGCCTCCTGCAGAGACTCCATGAGCAGGTCGACGGTGACGTCCACCAGGCTGCCGTTTGCAACCGCACCGGTGATGGTCAGAGAATCGATCAGCTGCGCCAGATTCTGAATGTTCAGGAACTTTGTGGCGAAGATGCCCACGGCGTTCAGCAGGCGGCTGACGTCAACACCCAGCAGGGTGGCGCTGAACTCCTGAATGTCGGCCTGGTAATTCTCCACGAAGTACTGACGAGAGGGAGCGAACACGTCCAGCAGAGCGGCCGTCAGCTCCTCGTAGTACTCGATCTGGGTCTTCTTCTGGAGTCCCAGCTGGTTCAGGGGATCCAGCCAGTAGTGGAACATGTCGATGGTGTCCAGGCTGATGGGGCCCAGGTTCATCCAGCCCATCTTCTTGACCTCAGCGGTCATGGCGGGCTTGCGGGCGCTGTAGTCCGCGTCGTTCTGGTAGCTGGGGGTGTAGTAGTCGATGCCGTAGCGATCCTGATCCCAGGCAGCGAAGCTGACCCAGGGAACGAAATCGTTGGGGTTCATGATGTTGTGGATGTTGCCGAACAGCTGGCTGCGGCAGTAGCCGTCGGTGTCATAGACGCCTTTGGGGGTCTCGAAGGTGTAGGCGTAGATGTCATGGGGGCTCAGGGTCACGTTGCCCAGGTTGTAGCCCTTGTCCAGCGCACCGGCGAACATGTTCGCGGCAGCGGCAGCACGGCTGAAGCCGGTGGTCCAGACCTTGATGCGGCCGGAGATGTTCTGCTTGGCGATGTACTGCTTGAGGAAGTCCAGACCAGCCTGAGCGCACTTGGCAAAGCCGGGGTGGTCGCCGGAGGTGCCCACGTCGAAGTTGCCGTACCACTCGCCGCCGTAGTTGTGGCCGCGGAAGGACAGCACGATCAGGGTGTAGGCGCCGCCGTTGTCCATGATCTGCTTGGAAGCGCTGTAGATGCCGATGGTCTCAAGACCGGGGTGGGTGACAGCGTCCTCGTTGCAGTCCATGTTGCCGAAGCCGCACTGCTGCATCAGGGCGTTGAAGTTCTCGTTGCCGTCAGACCAGTCGGCATTGTGGCTGGCGCTGGCGAAGGAAGCCTGGGTCAGCACCATGGAGACCTTGGCCAGAGCGTGGTCGTACTCATAGCCCGTGTGGGTGAAGTACGCATCGCTGTACTCAAAGTCATACATCTGGTTGCCTGCAATGTCCAGGAAGCCGAGAGAGGGGCAGTAGGAATACTGGCCCTTGATCTCCTTGTAGTTGACGTCCGCAGCGAAGGCCGCAATGCTCAGGCTGAAGAGCATAACGACACAAAGCACTACGCTGATGATTCTCTTGCTCATGGGTGTCCTCCTCTTTTTTCTGCGTTTGTGTAGGCTTCGTCCCCACGCCGGATGCGCAAAAACCGGCAGAATAGACTTTTCCTATATTTGACTAAAATTGATTATAAACAATAATCTTCTAAATTACAAGTGTTAAATGAAAAATTAATACAAAAAGTTCCCTCTTTGTAACATTTGAGAGGAAACTTTCTGTTTGGAATCAAAGATTGTACAGTTTTTAGTTCTTCGCCGGAATATCCGCCACCAGGCGGCCCATAACCAGGAACCGCTGCTGGTTGTTGGGCCGATAGCAGGTGGAGAGGGTCAGAACCCGGTCCTTGTCGAAGGTGGGGAACAGCGTGGTGCGGAAGTTGGCGCCCATGCTTCTGGTGGCGGCCAGATCGGAATAGAAGGTCTCGAAATCCTCCTGGTCCGTGAAATCGTGGCAGCCCAGCAGATGCTCGTTGGAGTGGGGCGCGGCGGAGAAAATGTCATAGACCAGTGCCCGGTCCGGCAGGAAGACATAGATCCTCGGATGATTGGAAAACACCGTCACATCCGCGAAGTCGTTGAGCTGGGCAAACATGGTGCCGTTGCGCAGGTTGTGGCCGTAGAGCACGGTCATGGGGTCGGTGAAGTCCTCGGAATTGTAGTCCTCACTGTAAATGCTGCCGCCGGAGTAGTAGGCGCCGTCGGAGCTGTGGTTGGTATAAAACCCGTCGTCCCCTTCCCGATGGACCACCGGGTAGCTGATGGCGGTGCCGGGCACCTGGACCCAGGCGTAAATGTCGGGGTTGACCTCCCAGAGGGCTTCGAAATCGATGGGGATCTCCACGGATTTCTGCTGCTCCGGGGCCTCCTCATCGATCACGTCCGCGCCGATGACGCCGATGGTCTGCAGATCCGAGCCCAGCTGCGCGCCCTTCTGATACTGGATCAGATACCAGACGCAGTAACCGATGGCCAGAAGCGCCAGGATCAGAACGACGATCAGAATCGTGCGGATCAAGGTCTGCCGCTTGCGATTGATGTTATCTTCCATAGTTTTCTCCTTCCAGGGAAACGACCAAGTAAAAATGCCCCATGCCAAAGCATGGGACATTGATGAATCGATGCTTATTTCACCTTGACCAGCTTGGCGCCGCAGAACACGGCAACGGCCAGCAGCAGAATGGCAGTCAGCAGAACCCACAGGGCGGAGAAGCTCTCACCGGTCTGGGGAGAGGTCTTGCCGGGAGCGGGAGTCACGCTGGGGTTGGTGTTGCCCTTCTCGGGGCTGATGACGTTGTCCGCTGCGAAAGCCACGGAAGCCATGGCGAAGACCAGAACAACGATCAGCGCGATTGCAACGATCTTTTTCATATTTTCTTGCCTCCTAAGCAGTTTTTCTTAAAATACAAATGTTATTATAAAGCACTTCTTCAAAGATTGCAAGCTTTTTTTCAAAAAATCCGGAAACGATCACAGCTCCAGCAGAAAACAGCTGCGACCCAGGATCTCCGGTGTGTCCAGGCTGTTTTCGATCACCACGCTGCCCAGGTCGTCCCCTTCCCTGCGCAAGTCCCGCAGCTCCAGCTGCCGCCGGGTCTGTCTTGCGGTGCCGGCGCCGCCGTCGTAGAGAACCGCGTTCTCGTTCAGGGCTTTCCGGATGGCGTTTTTCAAAAACGGGAAGTGGGTGCACCCCAGCACCGCCGCGTCTGCCCGCTCCCGCCAGGGCCCCAGCCGCTGCTGCAGATAAGCGTCCAGGGCGGGGCTGTCCAGCTCTCCCCGCTCCACGAACTCCACCAGCTCCGGGCAGGGCAGTGAGATCACCTCCGCCCACTGGTCGTAGCGCTCCATCAGGTGGGAGAATTTTTCCTCTCTGAGGGTCAGCGCCGTGGCCAGCACCAGGACGCATTCGTGGGGATGCTCCAGGACCGCAGGCTTCAGCGCCGGCTCCATCCCGATCACGGGGATGTCCGCAAAGCGCTCTCGCAAAGTGGTGATGGCGGCGCTGGTGGCGGTGTTGCAGGCGATGACGGCCGCCTTGATCCCCCGCTGATACAGTCCGGAGATGGCGTCCACCGTCAGCGCGCGGACTTCGTCCAGGCTTCGAACCCCGTAAGGGGCATTGGCGCTGTCGCCAAAATAGAGGTAGTTCTCCTCCGGCATCAGGGCGCGCAGCTCCCGCAGGACACTGATGCCGCCGAGGCCGGAATCAAACACCGCAACAGGCAGGTCTCGCTTCATATTATCCATCGATCGGCTCATAAAATACAGAAAGGATCAGCTCGTAGAGGGCGGTCTCGTCCACGTTGAATTCCGCGTGTTCGCCATCGGCGCCCAGCACCGTTTCGCCCTGTACCTTGATGACGTCATTGTTCAGCTCCATGCCCGCCGCAATCCGGGCGAGATAGACCATAGAGGCTGTGTTGAGGTCGGTAGTCACGTTCCGCTGGACGGCCTTATAGACGTTCAGGATGCTGGTCGGAGACTGCCGCACCTTGGACAGCAGGCCCTTTGCCATGCCCAGCAGCACCTGCTTCTGCCGCTCCATACGCTGGTTATTGCCCTCGGCCGTGCTGTGGTCGCGGTAGCGGATATAGGCCTCGGTGTTGTCGCGGGTCAGGGTGACCGTCTGCCCCTCGGTGAACTGGTCGAAGGTCTCCAGCGCCGTCACGGTGACGCCGCCCACCTCATCCACCAGAGCGGCGATGCCGTCCATGTAGATGGAGCCGTAGGCGGAGACCGGCAGGCCGTAGAAGACTCTGGACACTGCGTTTTTCGTCAGCTTACAGCTGAGATTCGCGCCGTCGCCGTAGGCGTAGGACAGGGCCAGCTGCCCTCTTGCGGTGCCGGTGATATTGCCGGCGGCATCCACGATGTCGATCTGGCACATGGCGTCACGGCTGAGAGAGATCATGGAGATCTTCTTCGTCATGGGGTCCAGCACCAGCAGCACGTCCACGTCTGCCTGGTTGGGCTCGTTGAAGTCCCCTTCCCCGCTCTTTTCCCGGCCGTCCACGCCCATCAGCAGGATGGTAGTGATGTCTTTTTTATACTGATACAGCTGGCCCTTGTAGCGCACACGCCCCTCGTCCAGCAGCTCGGCGCCGTCGATGGCGTTCATGCCGAGACCGTCATCGGTCAGCTGGTTTCTGCCCAATGCGTTCAGGATCAGCACCGCGGCGCCCAGCAGCAGCGCAATGCCGACGATCACGCAGACGATGATCAGCAGGGTCTTGGTGCCCTTGTTCATGGGCGCTTTTTCCGGTTTTCTGTGTTTTCTTTGTTTTTTGTGCTTTGCTTCCATTGACGCTTCCTTCTCAGACCGTCACAGTCTGTTCCTCCGACCCCTGGACCATGGCAGCCTCTTTGGCGCGGGCGGCCTCCTTGGCGGTGATGTCGTCCTGCGGCTCGTGATAAGTGGGCACGATCTCCCGCACGATCCGGCGCAGGATGTCGTTGGTGCCGTCAGGCTCGCTGAGACGGTGGAGCTGCTCCAGCTGCTCCTCGAACAGGGCGTGGTCGAAGGGCATCTCGTGGCCGATGAAGATCAGGTTGTTGCGGGTCTTCTGCATCCCCTCACCGGAGAGCAGCAGCTCCTCATAGAGCTTCTCGCCGGGACGCAGGCCGGTATAGACGATGGGAATGTCCACATCCGGCTCTAGACCGGAGAGGCGGATCATGTTCCTGGCCAGATCGTCGATGCGCACGGGGTCGCCCATGTCCAGCACGAAGATCTCGCCGCCGTGGGCGTAGGCGCCGGCCTGGAAGATCAGCTGCACCGCCTCGGGGATGGTCATGAAGTATCTTATGATGCGCTTATCCGTGACCGTGACAGGGCCGCCCTCACGGATCTGCTTGCGGAACAGCGGAATGACGCTGCCGGCGCTGCCCAGCACATTGCCG
>CADCQK010000107.1 GCA_902803575.1 Oscillospiraceae bacterium | reverse complement strand
GCGCTGGGCGTCGGTCATCAGGAACGTCGCAAGCTTGCCGTCGCTCTGCATCACCCAGGTGGGATCAATGTGATAGTCATGGCCGTTGAGCCGGATATAGCTCCACTGGTGATTCTGGCCGCTGACCGTTGAGGCATCCACGCCGGCCAGCATCAGCAGATAGGAGTAGGCGACAGAAACCTCCTGGCAGATTCCCATCTTCTCGGTGAGCATGCGGTAGCTGGAGAGATACGCCTTGCCTTCTTCATTGGCATAATAAGTATCCCAATCATAGACGTAATGATTGTCGAAATATCGGTACAGCAGCAGCGCCTTTTCAAAAACGGTGTTTTCGGGCTTCAGCGTCTCGTTGAGAATCTGCTCGACCATCTCGGAAAAGCCCGCGATCATCGCCTGCACCTCGGAATACGGAATGTCATACATGAAGCGGGCAACGCCATTTTTCACAGGATGATCCGGATCGGCGGCCCAAATGTGGCCATCCAGCGGAGGCAGGCACTTGTCCGGGAACTGGCCGGTCACCCATCGGAAGGTTTCGTCGTCCGGGCAGGCAAACTCGGTTTTCCCGGCCATGATCGCGTCGACCAGATTGAACCAGGCCTCGACCATCGGCTCGCCGAAGACGTCAGAGAGATACTTCGAGGCGACCTTGGGCTGGAAGTGGATCTTGCCGTCCGTCTCCACGGGAGACAGCGGCTTTGCCAGCGCGCGATAGAGGAACGTGACGATCTGCCCGCGGGTGCAGGGGGACGCGGGGCCGAAGGCGTTGGCGCGCACGCCGTTCGTGACGCCGTTTTCATATGCCCAGAGGATCGGCGTGAAGGAAAACGATTCCCGGTTCAGCACGTCCGCATAGGGCGATACCAGCACCTTCGTGTCGGGCTTGCCGAGGGCGCGCCACAGGAACGTCGCCACCTGCTCACGGGTGCAGGGGCTGTTGGGGCCGAAGTGCGTCGCATTCACGCCGTTCGTGATGCCCTTTTCCACGGCCCACAGAACCGCGTCATAGAAAAAATCCCCGGTCTGAACGTCCTCGAAGGGGTTCTCCCCCGTCATCTTCTCCGCGCCGAAGGCACGCCACAGGAAGGTGACGACCTCGCTGCGCCTGCAGGTGTTCTCCGGGCTGAAGGTCCCGGCGCCGGTGCCGTTGGTGATCTGCGGATCGTGATTCACCGCCCAGTCGACGGCGTCATAGTAATACGCGCCGGACTTGACGTCATCAAATCCCGCCGCAGCCGCGCCGAAGGGCAGCAGGCTGAACATCATGCACAGTGCCAGCAGCATGGCCAGTGTTTTCTTTTTCATTCAGCTCTCTCCTTTTTGATTTCAATAATGTTGCTGTGTCTCTATTGTAAGCGACAGAGCGGAAAACCGCAAGGGCTATCTTCTGTTATATCAGGAAAATTCCGCTGAAGCTCCCGCAGCCGTGGGAGGAAAAAAAGCAAAAAGTGGAAAGTGCCCGTTTCCGGACACTTTCCACTCAAGTCTGGGTTAGCCTTCGACTTTGATACAATTTCAAAGGGGGGTGCAAATTTCGGCCCAGGGGAGGTGCAAAGTGAACGATTCCCCCTAAAGCCATAATATTATGTTAACTGCAGGATGTCAAGTGCTTTTCCTCTGGAGCCTGCGATGGCAGCCGCTCCGTGCGAATCATCGGATCTGACTATTGGACGCCGAGAGGATGTCCTCGCGTGTGGCGGTGAAGGCCTTGAACGCGGCATAGGTGATTTCATCGCGGATCCGAACCGTGAGATCATACTCCGTCGTATCCGGGCGGCGGGTGATCATGCTGTCGGTGATCTGGGCGTTCCACATCTCCAGCTGATGCTCCAGCGCGGAGTTGAAATCAAAGCCGTTCTTCACCGTGAACTGCAGCCGGGCAGCGCTGTATGCGTCGGCGCCGATGGCATAGCGGTGCATGAAATACTGAAGCAGGCAAACCAGCACCGTGGCAAATACCGCCGGGACGAGCATGCCCGCGCCCACAGCGAGGCCAATGCCCGATGTGATCCAGACGCCGGCGGCAGTGGTGAGTCCCTTGACCGTACCGGCATTCTTGAAGATGACGCCCGCGCACAAAAAGCTGATGCCGCTGACGACCTGTGCCGCGATGCGCGCCGGGTCTGCGCCCTTGGTGCCGGCATAATCCACGCCGTCCTTCAGCAGATCCACAAAGCCGTATTTCGACACGACCATCATCAGCGCCGCGGCGCAGCAGACGATGATGTGGGTGCGGATGCCGGCCTCCTTGAAGCGGCGGCTGCGCTCAATGCCGATGGCCGCGCCGCACAGGCACGCGATCACCAGCCGCAGGCACAGATCCAGATGCTGCGAAAGGGTGAACTGGCTGTTGAAATAGGATAGAAAGGTCATGATACTTCCTCCAACAAAAGAGAGCTGCTGTGCAGCTCTCTTTCGGTTGTTTTACGCTTTCTGCGCGTCGAGCCACGCCTTGGCGATGCCGGGGTAATTGGTGATGACGCCCTCGCAGTCCCAAGCATGGAGCTGCTCAAGGGCTGCCATGTCGTTGACGGTCCAGACATTGATCGCGATCCCAGCCGCCTTGCAGTTGGCCACGTTCTCGTCATTGAGGGAGACAAAGGAGGGATGCCAGGCCTGGAAGCCGCTCTCGCGGCAGTAGTCGCCAGGGCGGACGCGGACCATACCGTCCTCCAGCACCAGGGCGCCCACGTCCACATGCGGCGCGATCTTCCGCAGCTTCAGGAGCGTGACGTGGTTGAAGGAGGAGAACATGACGCGATCCTGCAGGCCAAATCTGCAGATCATGTCCCAGACCTCCTGCTCGATGTCGGGATAGAAGGTGTTGTCGGTCTTGATCTCGATGTTCGTGAAAAGGGTCTGCCCTGCCGCCCACGCACAGTATTCCTCGAAGGAGGGGATCGGCTGGAAGCCGAACTTCCCGTCCCAGCGGGCGGCCGCGTTCAGGCGGCGGATCTCCTCAAAGGTGAGATCGCAGATGCGGCCCGTGCCGTCGGTGGTGCGGTCCACGCGCTCGTCGTGGTGGACGATCAGCACGCCGTCGGCGGTCGTGTGCACGTCCAGCTCAATGCCGTCAGCGCCGGCCTCCACCGCCTTCTCGAAAGCGAGCATCGTGTTTTCGGGATACATGCCGCTGTATCCGCGATGTGCCATTACTTTCATCTCATATGGCCCCCTTAGTAGATCAGCTCTGGGATCAGGAGGGAGATCTGCGGGATGTAGGTGATGAGCAGCAGCGCGATGATCAGCGCCAGGATGAAGGGCATGACCTCACGAATGAACTCGGACATCTTGCAGTCTGTGATGGCGACGCAGGTGAACATCATGGAACCGAAGGGAGGCGTGAGGCCGCCGATCATGATGTTGACGTTCACGATGATGCCGAAGTGCACCAGATCGATGCCGGCGGCCTTGACCAGCGGCACCATGAGGGGCGCGAGGATGATGAGCGCGGCGCCGCCCTCCAGGAACATGCCTGCGATGAGCAGGAACACGTTCAGCACCAGGAGCACCAGATACTTGTTGCTGGCAATGCCGGAGACGGCATTGAGCAGCATGTTCGGGATGTTCTCCCAGTTGAGGTAGTAACCGAACAGAGACGCCGACACGATGATCAGCATGACGGTGCAGGTGCCGGAGAGGGTCTCCCGGAAGACGGGGATGAAGTGCTCCTTCTTCAGGCCCTTGTAGATAAACTTACCCACGAGGAAGCAGTAGAGCACGCCCACGCCGCCGGCCTCGGTCGGGGTGAAGAGGCCGAAGCGCATGCCGAGGATGATGCCGAAGGGGAACAGCAGCGCCCAGAGGCT
>CADCQK010000106.1 GCA_902803575.1 Oscillospiraceae bacterium | reverse complement strand
GGGCGGGGACCTGTGCCCCGCCGCATTGAATATGCTGCCGGATCAACGGCGGGGCACAGGTCCCCGCCCTACAAGGAATGAGCGTTAAACTCCCAATTTGCACGCAAAAAACAGCACCACCTGCCGATGATGACAGATGGTGCTTTGTCCTGTTTATGCTGCAGTGAGGAACCGCTGCATGATGACTGCGATCTGGGCGCGGGTGGCGGTGCCGTTGGGGAGCAGGTTGTGGCTGTCATCTCCCTGCAGGAGGCCCTTTGCGGCGCACCACTGCATGGCGTCGGAGGCCCAGTCCGGGACATTCTCCGCGTCGCTGAAGCTTAGCGCTGTGGAGGCATTCACATCCATGCCCTTGTAAGCGGCGTAGCGCCGCGAGGATCGTGGCAAGTGGTTTTTTCATTGCAATTCCTCCTTTTCGGAATGGGTTGGTGGTTCTGACTGTGGCCAGTTTACCAGCCCAACCTGTGGTGAAACTTAAATCTCCGAAAAAAGAAGGAAAAGGTCGATCCATAAATCGGATCCGGACATCCGTCCGGCGCGTTGTTTCTGATTTGCAGTTTTATGGTATATCAGTAGCGGCAGACTTCAAACCCGAACTGGTTTGCCAGCACCGAGAGGGTCTCGGCGTGGCGACCCTTGATGATGACGAAGTGGGGCTCGAAGCCGGCGCGGATGCTCTCCTCTACCACCTCGCGGCTGTTGCGGTCGGTCTTGACCACGATGGAGGTGCCGATAAACTGCTTGGGCTTATCCAGCGCGGAACCCTCGGCAATGAAAAAGCGGAAGGTGCCGTCGGGCTTTCTGCCGATGCGGAAGACGGTGGCGTCGGCAAAGGCCTCGCAGCCGAAGTCCATGGCGGGGCCGATCTTCCGGTTGGGGTGCACGCCGACCACGGCGCCGGTGTCACGGCGCGCCAGAGAGCAGGCCGCCATGCCGCAGTGCCAGTAGGTGATGCTGCTCTCGTTCTCGTCCAGAGCAACGGGGTCGCCGAAGAACACCGCCTCGCCGGACAGCTGCATGCCCATCCACATGGAGAGGGCGCCGTAGGAGTCCGCCTCGCAGGCAGCGGCGACGCCGGCGTCGTTGAGCATGGAGAGCACCGTGCACACGGGCGTGCCGAAGGAGGTGAAGAAATCGGGCCAGCAGCGGGAGGACAGGGCGCCGATGTGGTTTTCTTTTACATAATCGGAATAGGCCTTCAGCAGGCGGGCATGGTCCAGCTGGTTGCGCTCCGGCGTCTTGCCAAAGTCCGTGGTGCAGCCCTCGGTCTGGCGGAGATAGTCCGCGCACTCCTCGTCGCTGTAGGTCTTCGCGCGGTCGATGAGCTCTCTGGCCTCGATGGACTGGAGCTCCACGCCGAAGGTGCTCATCATCTCGCTGTCCAGCGCGCGGCCGAAGCCGAAGCCCTCGGGGGTGTGGCCGATGGAGGCGACGGTGAGAGAGCCCATGGCCTTTTTGAGCTTTGCCGCCTGATAGGCCGCTTTCACCGCGGAGATCACGGAGTCCTCCTCCGGGGCGCCGAAGCACCAGTGGAAGGGCTTGCCGTCAAAGGCGGCGAGGGCGTTGGCGGCGGAATAGGCGCCCGTCAGGGAGTTCAGGCGCAGACGGCCGCCGTCTTCGCTCATCGGCTCCCGCAGGGTCCAGAGCAGCACCGGACAGTCAAACCGGCGCAGCACCTGAGACATGAAGGCGGCGTTGGCGAAGGTGAGATTCTGGAAAACGACGAGATCCGGCTCCTTCCCCTCCAGGAATTCCCGCAGCTTGTCGAGACCCAGCAGCATCTCCTCCGGGCAGATGAAGTCCGGATCCACGGTGCGCAGCATGGCGCAGGAGCGGTCGAACTGATCCTGGGCGGTCTCCAGATGATAGGTGGGCACGCCCACCGGAATATAGACAGCATTGAAATTCATATTGGAACCTCCATACAAAAATGAAAAATTGGTTAACGCTGTGAAACAGAATATGCCGTCTGCCTGCCTGTGTCAAGAGTTTTTTTGAAAAACCGCCGAATCATCAGGACGCTTTTCAGCAATTCTCCAAAAAACAAAAAAACGGCAGATGGCATATTGACAAAAGCGGTTGGAAGGCTTACACTGCGGTTGCTTAAAAGCGTAAAATAAATTGCTTCTGGGCAAACAACGTTTTAGATTTCAGTACCAAGGAGGACAAACCGTTGAACTATGATCTGAAAGAAATCTGCAAGGATATCCGCTGTGATATCATGACTTGCATCGGACACCTGGGCGTGGGACACATCGGCGGCTGCCTGTCTGTGGTGGAGGCGCTGGCTGTTCTGTACTTCAAGGAAATGAACATCGATCCGAAGAACCCGCAGATGCCGGGCCGGGATCGCTTCATCTGCTCCAAGGGTCACGCCGGCCCCGCCGTGTACGCCACGCTGGCCAACCGCGGCTATTTTGACAAGAAGGAGCTGCTCACCCTGAACCTGGGCGGCACCAACCTCCCCTCCCACTGCGACATGAACCGCACCATCGGCATCGATATGACCACCGGTTCTCTGGGCCAGGGCTTCAGCTGCGCCGTGGGCGTTGCGCTGGGCTCCAAGCTGGAGAAGGACGGCGCCACCATCTACGCCATGATCGGCGATGGTGAGAGCCAGGAAGGCCAGATCTGGGAGGCCGCCATGT
>CADCQK010000105.1 GCA_902803575.1 Oscillospiraceae bacterium | reverse complement strand
TCAGACCATTTGGGAGCGTCTGTTCAATTTCGACTGGCTGCGTGAGCTGTTCCAGAACATCATCCGCAATCTCTTCAAGGGCTGGTCTCCGAATCTGACGTTTTGATCATCCGAAAAACCGAAACGGGACTGCTGCGTGCTGCAGCAGTCCCATTTTCCATCCCGCGGCGATGGTTCCGGGATACTGGCTGAGGGATACGGGCGCGTCCCCGCCCGCAGTGAGCGACAGGTATGCCTGTCTGCACTGGAAGGAATTTGTCTCCCTCGATGAGGAGCAAAATATCCTTTACTATGACGACGCTCTGGAAATGCAGGCGTTCCACTATGAATGATCAGAATTTATGGTGTTTGCAGCAATGAGAACAAACGCCCTGCAGGTGAAAAACCGAACGGAATTCAGGCAGTGGCTTACCCTGAACGGATCGAAAGAATCGGAATGCTGGATCAGGGTGAAGCGGGGAAAGCCGATCAGCCCGGATACGTTCTATTATCTGGATGCCGTCGAAGAGGCGCTGTGCTTCGGCTGGATTGACAGCACCTACGCGATAATTGACGGTGTGCGGATGCAGAGATTTACACCGAGGCGAAAAGGCAGCCATTGGACGGAGCTGAACAAGGAGCGCGTCCGGCGTCTGGAAAAGCTCGGCTTGATGACCAACGCAGGCAGAGCGGTTCTGCCCCCGATGGGGCCACGGAGCTTTCAGGTCGATCCGGAGCTTGCGGCCGCCCTGAAGCAGGCGCGGGCATGGTCAAGGCTCAAAGCGTTTCCACCGCTTTATCAAAGGGTACGAGCCGGGCGGCATGTATTGATCCAAACCCTGACATATCAAAAACCCCTGAAGCTTCGGCTTCAGGGGTTTTTGATTGATCAAAGTTTGACGCGAGCAAAGGCGCGGCGGAGATCAGATCCCGCCCTCCCTCCGCGAGGACGATCATGAGCTGATCTCCGGAACGCAGATAGAGTTTGTTCCCATCGATGCCGGCATAGTCGGCTCCGGGGACGGTCAGCTCGGTGACGTCCCGCGGCAGTTCCTCCCGCAAATACCGCTCCGCAATTCCGGCGCTTCTGGCCTCGTACCAGGTGGCGAGGTAGCGCATGTCGTCCGCCCCGGCGTCGATCATCTGGATGTCGGAAAACAGGATGTCCCGGTAGCGGTCCTCGATGTAGTGCAGGTTCTCCGTCCATCGGTTGGTCTCAAGGCAGGGTTCGATCTTCGCCCATGCGTCCGCATCCCATTCCGACAGCGGCAGCGGGTGGGTCAGATCATAGGTGCCGTTGTCCTCAGAATAGAGCCGGGTGTACGGGAAGTCGTGACTGACTTTGATGCCGATCAGCATCGCCGCAATGCTGAGAGAAGAGATCACCTGCATCGCGCAGTTGAACCTCAGCGCCCGCCGGTAGGACACTTTGTGGGAGAAGCCTTCGCCGCTTTTCAGCTTTTCCAGGAATCCGGAGTACCGTGTGACGCTCAGCACCGAACCCGCCAGCGCAAGGATGGTGAGGATCAGCAGAGAGATCGCGAAGGTGCCGCCCATGTAATGCAGCAGATGCAGCGGCTCCGCGCCCACGGGCCCTGCCAGCTGAAACAGCGACCGGATGATCTGCAAAAACAGCAGCACGATGCTCAGGATCGCAATCCCGTGGCCCCAAAGGTGCCGCTTCGCCCGCATGGTGAAGCTGGCAGCGTCGGTGAACAGCTCCTCGGCGTTGGGGTAATCCGTATAGAAAATCTCCATGCCCCCGCGTTGGTAGACGTGGGTCCAGCCATAGGTCTCGTAGAGGGCAATCTCGTCCTCTTCGGCACCGGCGGCGATCCGATTGGTCACCGGGATGATGCGGTATCTTCTCTGCTTCGGCTCCGATCTTTGAAACTGCACCAGCAGCGGCAGGATCTCATCCGTCAGCAGCCAGCCCGACGCCGCCATGTCCTCCAGCCAGGACTCCATCCGCTGAAACTGGGTGACGTCAAAGGGCTGCAGCCGCCAGATCTTCTCTTTCATGATGTTCTCCTTCTACCTGCTCCGCGTCCCGCAGACACAGCCGCAGCCGCTCCAGCTCCGACGCATAGACCGTCCTCCCCTTCTCCGTAATGCCGTAGGTGATGCGGCGGCCCTCCTCCCGGCGCTTTTCGATCAGCCCCTCGGACTGGAAGTTCGCCAGAATCGTGTATAGGGTCCCCGGGCCCATGTGCACGCGCCCATTAGTGCGCCGCTTCACATAGTCGGCCGCCTCGGTGCCGCACATCTCCCCCGCTGTGAAGGCCATGAGCGTGTAAAACATGGTCTCCGACAGGGTCTCCATCGCCTTTTTCGCCATGTTCTTTCCTCCTCAATATCGATATTCGATGTTTCTGATCGAAGTATAACATCGATATTCGATATTGTCAAGTGGAAATCCCCTTTTGGATAGACAGGCAAGTTGGCGGTTTGGGTCGAATATACTGATCCTATCGAAACAGATCGGAGGATCAAAGATGCTGTCTGGAACCCTGATGCTGATGATGAGCGGTGCGCTGCTGATGCTGCGGCTGGCGCCGGGAAGCTCCTTTCCGAAGCCCCTCTCCCCTGAGGAAGAACTCTCTGCCGTCCGCCGCTGGCAGCAGGGCGACACCGATGCCAGAGATATGCTGATCGAGCACAATCTCCGGCTGGTGGCCCACATCACCAAGAAGTATTTCGCTCAGTGCGACGACACCGATGACCTGATCTCCATCGGCACCATTGGGCTGATCAAGGGCGTGAACACTTACGTGCCCGACCGCGGCGTGAAGCTGGCCACCTACGCCAGTCGCTGCATCGAAAACGAGATCCTGATGTACCTCCGCTCGAACCGGAAGCGGGCGGCGGAGCTCTCCCTCTCCGAGGCGCTGGAGGCGGACGAGGACGGCGGCGGGCTGACGCTCCAGGATCTGCTCGCGGAGGAGAGCGACCTGGATGAGCGCCTGTCACTGCAGGAGCGCGCTGCGGCATTGTATCGGGCGGTGGACCGGGTGCTGGAGCCCCGGGAGCAGCAGGTGGTGCGCCTCCGCTACGGACTAGGCGGGAAGCTCCCTCTGACCCAAAGAGAGACCGCCGAGAAGCTTCAAATCAGCCGCTCCTACGTCTCCCGCATCGAGAAAAAAGCCCTCCAGAAGCTCCGGGAGGCCCTGGAGCAGCAGAGAGAATGAACAAAAAAATCCCCGATCACACGGAACGGGGATTGGGATCACCAGATCATATTGAGGGCATTGAGCAGCTCGATCCGCTCTTTGCTGAGATCGCCTTTCGCGTATTTCTCCCGCTGGTAGGCAAGCCAGAGCCCCAGCTTCACGCCATCCGGCGTCACATATCGCTTCGAAAACGGCAGTTTGCCATGCTCCTGAAAATGGGCCCGGGCTGCCTGATAGTTCTGCTGCCATCGGTAGGCACCCAGATCCCAGATCATGCCCATCTCGGTCAGCTCAATGACGCGACTGGGAGTGAGCCATTTCCGGTACTTTGTGTCCCGGAGGAACCGCAGATTCTTCACGAACAGGCCCAGACGGAGGCCATCCGGCGTCACGTAGCTCTGCGGCACGTCCAGATTCCCGTGGTGCGCATAATAGGCCAGCACGGCCTCATAATTGCGGTTCCAGCGCTCCTCCGCCAGATCCTGCCAGGACATGCCGATGGCGTCCAGCTTTTGGATCTGTTCCTCGGAGAGGGTGCCCCGGCGCTTTCCTGACCGGATGTCCCGCTGACGGATCAGCCACGCGCCGAGTCGATCTCCCTCGGGCGTCACATAGGCTGCCGGCACGTTCAGATTGCCGTTTTGGAGGAAATACTGCCTCGCGGCCTCATACATGGCGTCCCAGAATTCCGCCCGGGGCACACGCTCCGCGATTCTGTTTTTCGCTTGATGATCCATAGTTCTCTTTTTCAAAATCCCCCGCGCGTTTGCGCGGGGGTGCGATTGGGTAAAGAATATCAGGAGACAAAGAATTTTCCGGTGGTGAAATCCACAAAGGAGTTGTAGCACTTCTGGTTAAGAGCATAGAAATCTTCCAGCGTTGCATTTTGATTACCATCGAGCAAGTCAAAACCATCCTGGTCATTGCATCCTGCATCCGAGGTGAAGAACGTAATGCCGTCCACCGTGATCTGGCAATCATTGCTGAACTGCGCCATATACGCGCAGCCGGCTGAGACATGCTCTACCAGTGCAAATGCTTCCGCGTAAAGCTGCGGTTTCGCATAGACTTCTTTCATCGTTTATCCTCCTTCATCAATTGCCAAACAGGCGGGAAATGCTCCGGAACAGACTGCTCACGAAGCTGGAGACAATCTGCTTGACAATGTCATGAACGCTGGGTGCCTGGGTCGGCTCTGGGGTCACCTCAGGAGTCGGAGTCGGATCCGGGGTCACCTCGGGCTCCTCCGTGGGCGCCGGGGTCTCGGGCACTTCAGGCTCCACGACCGCCTCGGGATCAACGCCGTTGCTGGCGGCGATCTTCACGGAACGCAAGGTCATCGGCTCGAACACCATCGGAATGACATCTTCCACAGACAGGACAGATGCCATCGCCTTGTCCGCGCTGCGGGTGTTTTCAGTATTCTTCACCGTCTTCGCAGCGTTGTAAATGGCCTCGTTGCCTGTGATCTTCAGATTCGTGACAGAGATCATGTTGTCACCGGAGTTGGTGAGAGTCACAACGCGATTTGCGCCGAGCATGTCGGCAGTGATCGGATAATACATATCCACACCGGAGGTGACGTTGATGGTCTTGCCCTCCTTGAGCGTAACCGTGCCGGAGTTCTTGTTCTGATCCGGTGCGCTCAGACCGATCCAGAGGTTGCCGTTCTTAGCGGCAGTCTCAGCAGCTTCGGAAAGCGTGAAGATGATGGCCTGGTTCTTCTCAAGGTAGATCTCATTTTTCGGGCTGTTGGACTTATAGGCTTCGAACGCATCGGCATAGAGAAGCTTCATGGGAATCGCGCCCTCGGTGCCTGCTTCTACGTCATTGCCCTCAGCGTCCACATATTTCGCGGGTGTGTCACCGGCTTCGATCTCCTCCGGAGTCATGCTGACGTACCGGGTGAGCTTGGATCTGTCGTCCACGAACAGAGCGCCGAGAACGGGATCCGTCATGCTGTCAGAGAACGCCTGGGAAACACCATTGTCGTTCACCAGAGCCTCGCGCATGCTGATGTAAGCCGCGTTCTTCTCCGCCGGCGTGTTGTTATAGAGTTCCTGATTCTCCACCGGGCCGTAGACACGCACGCCGTCGAGCTTATAGTGAGAGCTGCTGAGGATGGTCAGCGTCACGGTGTGCTGGCCGTAGGTCAGGCCGGAATAGCTGATGGTCGGCACGTTGTAGCGCGTAGTTTCAGAATGGTTCTTCATGGTCACGACGCTGTCGTCCAGCTTGGCCTTGATATAGCCGCTGCCGTCGTCGGTCGTGCAGTAGATGTCGATGCCGGTGCCGTTGAAGGTGATGGTATAAGTGCCTCTCTCGGCCTCAGTTTTGGCCGGAGAGACGCTGACGGCGCTGTTGTAGCCGCTGCCGTCGCCAATGGCGATGGCGTCGCCGTTGGCGAGGTCATCATCAAAGTAGACGCTGCTGGCGGGGACGGTGTTGACCTGCGTCCAGGCACTCGGATCGGTTTCACTGCCGTAGATCATAGCAGAGTCCACACCCGTATATCTTCCGTTGACCGTGGCAGTACCGCCTGCGATAGTGCCTTCATCATATTTCAGCTTGTAGGTAACATCCGAGCCGACTTTCTTGAATTCTCCATTGTTGGCGGTTTCTCTTGTCATCCGCTTCACGCCGGTCTCTAAAGTCATGGGGGCGTTGAAGTCGATGACGTGCGTCACACGGGCAATGTTTTCATCCGGGGACGCAACGCTGACAACCACGTTCGAAGACTCTGCGCCGGGGAAAATGCTTGCGTCGCCACTGTTGGAATAGAGATGTCCGCCTGTCTTCGGCTCAACGTTCTTGATCGTCACAACGAGCTTTTCGCCCGACTGGGTAGCAGTAGTATAGAGTTCGGAATAGTTAAAGCCTGTCACGGAAAGGCGACCGTTCGATCGAACCGATTCCGTCACACTCGGACTGGCCGTTCCGGCCTCACCGGTCTCGATCACCTGACCATCGACCATATGAACCTTCACGGACTTCGCTTCTACGGAAGCTCCGCTGACGTCAAAGTCGCCGGTATAGACGGTGTCTCTGAGAACGGCGTTGCTGTCTACCGTTGCGGAGGTGGAGGAAGTATCAATCGAATTCGCAACCGTTTCGAATGCTCTCTGCAAACCGCTCGCGTCGGTCACGCGCATGTAGTAATTCACATTATCCTGATTCTCCGCACCACGGGCGTTGCTCAAAGATCCTGTGTCAGTGGTTCCGCCCGCGTGCGTTAGGAAGTTGCTTGCAGCGGGATACACAGAAGAAACACAGGTCATGTAATCCGCAATCGTGTCGTTGTGAGGCGACTGCGTGACCTTGTTGCCTCGGAAATACAGATAATTGCCCGAATACCGGATGTAATTGTCCCTCTGCAACGCCGCCTGCTGCTGACTATTACTCATATTATTTGTATTCAACGCATACGTCAGCGGCTGATCGTCGCCGGAGGCGAAGATACCCACGGAGAACACAGTAGTTTTCCAGGTGTTCTGCTTGACCGCCTTTGCCGCATCAACCACGGTGTTTGCCGCAGCAATCGTATCGTCGGTGTCATAGTTGCCCGGGTGACCGTCTGTGAAGAACAGGACCACCGTGTTCCGGTCAGCAGTCTCTTCGGCCTGGTTGACGTAGGTCGTTACTTCTCGCTTCTCGAGAATGTTCTCCGCCATGTAGAAACCGTACTGCGCCTGTGTACCGCCTTCGCTGTCAATCGCGTTGACTGCATTGTTCAGATCCGTCCGGCCGGCGGACGTCGTCACATCCTGCAGCGCATTCTTGTAATCTGTATCCGAGATTCTGTTATACAGACGGCCATTCTTACCGGAGACATTCACGCCAGTGAGAAGCTCGGTGTTCTCCCAAGCGGAGTCATTATAGTTGGTACCGTCAGACGCGAAACCGACGATTGCGATGCGGTGATTCACGTCGTCCTCCTCAGCCTTCGACTGCACGGTGCTGACAAAGCCGCTGACCGCGTCTTTCAGTGCCTCCAGACGGGTCTGGTTCTGACCGTTCGTCGTATAAAGCTCTCCGCTGTAGAACGTGGTTCCGGCTGCAGAAACGGTCTGGCTGTCAGCAACCTGGTGCTCAACTCCGGTATCGTCCTTATAGTAAAGACCATAGCCGTGATTGTTGCCGGACATCGTGTATAGATTCGTGGCAGACAACCTAGGATTGGTTGCAAGGTCCCATGCTCCCCACCACGCCTGGCTGTCAACGGTCTGCCGATTACCATACGCATCATAGTAATAGAACTCTGAGTTGTGATAAATCAGGAAAGCCGTTGTATCGCGATATACCTGATAAATCGCACCGGAGCTATCCATAGCATAGACATTATTGTTGTTGATCTTTGCGGTAATGCGCGTTCCAGTATTTCTACCAAAATCACGCACTTTTGGAGAAATCTTAGTTAAGCCGCTGGTAGGTACATCCTTGCATCCAACCTGATAGTAGCTTACCGTACCATCAGTGTTCGTTACCTTATAGTAAAGTGTCTGATTATAGTTCATCACTTTGGACGGCGTCCAGGGGCCAGCCACCGCCTTATAGGCCGCCGGCATGTCTGCAGTATCCATAGAACCAGACTGATCCAGAATCAGGACGAAGTCGGTTGGGACAGCTTCGGTAACCGTATGGCTCTCCACCGTACCGGTCGCCCAGTTTTCGATGACGATATCATACGTACCGTCCTCGTTTTTATAGAGCGACTTGCGCATATGCAGGGCGTTGCCCACATCATTGCCTGTCTTCTGGCTGATGAGAACCGGATCACTCGCCGCTGCGGCGCTCATGCCGAAGACCGGGAACAGCGAGAAGACCATGACGAGACATAAGACGAGGCTTAAAAGTCTTTTCTTCATTCTCAAATATCCTTTCCTTTCGTCTGAATGAGCTTGCTTCGTTCCGTTTCCGCGGTTTGCGTAAGTGCCGCGAAAACTTCACATCCGCGCCCTCATTCTTCCTCTCCAAATCCAATCGGCCGATTGGATTTGGGCTAATAATAGTTTGTCGGCGCTTTGATGAAAATCAAAGCATGGGTTTGGGGGCGTACATCTATGTGAAACAAAGTGTTTGTGTACGAGGGGATACGGATTGCCACACCAGTCTGCGGACTGGTTCGCAATGACAGAGAGGGCTCGGCGGGGCCCAGGTCCCCGCCCTACGG
>CADCQK010000104.1 GCA_902803575.1 Oscillospiraceae bacterium | reverse complement strand
GGCGCGGCTCACGGCCTCGGTGGTCTGCGACATGGGCTTTGACGTCCGGGTCATCACCGACAACATGCCCGCCTGGGCCATGCACGAACTGGGCGTCGACCTCTTCACCTCTGCCTCGGATGTGATCACCCTGGACGGCCATGTGGTGAACAAGGTGGGGACCCTCCAGATCGCCCTGGCGGCGAAGCATTTCGGGGTTCCGTACTACGTCACCGGCACCCCGGACCCGAAGCATCGGGACATTTCCACCGTGACCATCGAGCAGCGGGATCCCCAACAGGTGAAGGAGCTTCTCGGGACGCAGATCACCATGGACGGCGTGGGCGGCTGGTATCCGGCCTTCGACATCACACCGCCGGAGCTGGTCACCGGCATCGTCACCGAGAAGGGGATCTACAAGCCGGAGGACGTAGGGAAGTACTTCTCCTGATCCGGGCCTGACCGATGGGGCAGCATCTGCCGCTTTGGGATCCCCTGATCAGAAAGCGGATTCCTTTGGAAAAATTCCACTTTTCTGTTGCGAAGTTTTCAGGATCGTGTATAATAAAATCATCAACTCAATACTATGAAGAGAGAAGGAAATCATTATGCTGAAAGTTGACCTTTCCGGCGCAAAATCGTTCTTCGACGCCGCCGGCCCCGACTATGCCGCAGCTGCTGCCGCCCACCGGACGCTGGCTGAAAAGACCGGCGCCGGCGCGGACTTCACCGGCTGGCTGGGCCTGCCCCAGAGAGTGAAGGAAGAGGAGCTCAAGCAGATCATCGCTGCCGCCAGCCGCATCCGCTCCAGAAGCGAAGTCCTGGTGGTCGTGGGCATCGGCGGCTCCTATCTGGGTGCCAAGGGCGCCATCGAGCTGCTGCGTCCGAAGCCGAAGGCTGGGGACCCGCAGATCATCTTCGCGGGCAACTCCCTGTCTCCCGACAGCCTTTCCGTGCTGCTGGAGGAACTGGGGGAGAAGGACTTTGAGATCAACGTGATCTCCAAATCCGGCACCACCCTGGAGCCGGCGCTGGCCTTCCGGATGTTCCGCGGTCTGCTGGAGGCCAAGTACGGCCCCGAGAAGGCGAAAAAGCGCATCGTCGCCACCACCGACGCCCGCCGCGGCGTGCTGAAGGGCATGGCCGACGAGGAGGGCTGGGAGACCTTCGTGGTGCCCGACGACGTGGGCGGCCGTTACAGCGTGCTGTCCGCCGTGGGTCTGCTGCCCATGGCCGCCGCCGGCATCGACGCCGCCACGGTGATCGACGCCGCCATCGCCTCCTTCGCCGCCATGGATCAGAGATCTCCTGAAAACCCCGCCTGGCAGTATGCCGCCGCGAGACAGCATCTCTATCGTCAGGCCGGAAAGAGCATCGAGATCCTCGCCTGCTACGAGCCCACCTTCCGCTACATGGCGGAGTGGTGGAAGCAGCTCTACGGCGAGAGCGAGGGCAAGAACGGCATCGGCATCTACCCCGCCAGCGTGGAGTATAACGCCGACCTGCACTCCATGGGCCAGTACGTCCAGGACGGCCCCCGCACCCTGATGGAGACCGTGGTCTCCTTCCGGGAGCCGCTGACGGACTTCAGCGTGCCCTTCGCCATGGGCGACCCCGACCAGCTGAACTATCTGGCGGGCCGGAAGCTCAGCGACATCGCCCGCGTGGCGCAGGAGGCGGTCAAGGCCGCCCACATCACCGGCGGCGTGCCGAACCTGGAGGTCATCGCCGACAAGCGGGACGAGGTGGGCTTCGCGGAGCTGGTCACCTTCTTCGAGCTGGCCTGCGGCATCTCCGGCTATATGTCCGGCGTCAACCCCTTCGACCAGCCGGGCGTGGAGGCATACAAAAAGAACATGTTCCGTCTGCTGGAAAAGCCGGGTGTGGAATAATCTGCCCTTGCGAAATTTTTGAAAACGTGGTAAGCTGTTCTCAGGATGAATCCCATCCTGAGGCAGCTGCCTGAATCTACCACAAAGGAGTGTGACCAAATATGGTTCAGCTGATTATGGGTCTGAAAGGCTCCGGAAAAACGAAACGACTGGTCGACATGGTGCGCACGGCTCTGGACACCGAGAACGGTTCCATCGTCTGCATCGAGAAGGACAAGAAGCTTACATATGACATCCCGCCCCAGGCGCGTCTGGTCTTCGCCAGCGACTACGCCATCGGTACCGCGGAATTTTTCAAGGGTCTGCTCAGCGGTCTGCACGCAGGCAACTATGACATCACCCATATTTTCGTCGACAACTTCACCAAGATGATCCCCGGCATCGACATGGACGGCATCGTGGACTTCGTCCAGTGGCTCAACGCCTTCTCTGAGAAGGAGGGCGTGACCTTCACCGTCAGCCTCTCCGTGGATCCCGACACCGCCCCCGAGGCGCTGGCGCAGTATAAAATCTGATCCCACCATTAGAAACCATCCCGCAAGGCTCCGGCTTTGCGGGATTTTTTGCATCCGGGGACGGAGATTGTAACTTGGAGTTTAACGCTCGCTCCTTGTAGGGCGGGGACCTGTGCCCCGCCGCGTTGAATGTGCTGCCCATGTAACGGCGGGGCACAGGT
>CADCQK010000103.1 GCA_902803575.1 Oscillospiraceae bacterium | reverse complement strand
TCGAAAAGTGCGAGCAGGCTTATAAGGATTACGAGTTCCACGTGGTGAGCCATGCCATCAACGACTTCTGCGTGGTGGAGCTGTCCAGCTTCTATCTGGACATCATCAAGGATCGCCTCTACTGCGAGGGCAAGGACAGCCTGGAGCGCCGCAGCGCCCAGACCGCGCTGTACCTGATCCTGGACACCATGACCAAGGTTTTTGCCCCGATCCTCGCCTTCACCTGCGACGAGATCTGGCTGGCCATGCCCCACAAGGCCGACGATGACGTCCGCAACGTGGTGCTCAACCAGATGAACAAGCCCTTCGCGGACTACGCCCTGGACGCCGACACCATGGCCAAGTGGGATCGCATGGAGGCTCTGCGCGACGACGTGAACGTGGCTCTGGAGCGTGCCCGCGCCGAGAAGCGCATCGGCAAGCCGCTGGAGGCCAGCGTGACCATCGAGACCGCTGACGAGAATCTCAAGGCCGACATGGAATCCATGGATCTGGCGGAGCTGATGATCGTCTCCAAGTGCGTGGTGGGCGACCTGCCCGTGGAGGACGCCGTGGTTGCCAGCGGCACCGCCTATCCGGACGTGAAGATCGCCGTCCGTGAGGCCGCCGGCACCAAGTGCCCCCGCTGCTGGACCATCACCGAGGAAGCCGATCCCGAGACCGGTCTCTGCCCGCGCTGCGCACGGGTGCTGGCGGAAGCCTGAGCATCTGATACCATTTCCTGAAAGAAACGTAATGTGAGGAATGCCCTATGTTATTTGCCATAGCGGTCATTGTGCTCCTGATCCTGGATCAGGCGCTGAAATACTGGGTCACCCTGAGTATCCCCCTCAATGAGGGGGTCAAGGGGTTCATCCCCGGCGTTCTGGAGCTGCGCAACATCCACAACACCGGCGCGGCCTTCAGCATCCTTTCCAGCGCGTCCCGCTGGCTGTTTGTGGTGCTGGCCGTGGCGGTCACGGTGATCATCATCATCGCCGTGCGCAAACAGTGGGTACGCGGCAAGTTCGGACGCTGGATGGCCATTTTGATGCTGGCCGGCGTCCTGGGCAACTGCCTGGACCGTCTGCTGAGCGGCTATGTGGTGGACATGTTCCAGTTCGTGTTCTGGCCCAGCTTCCCGGTGTTCAACATCGCGGACATCTGCCTCGTGGTGGGCGCCATCGGCTTCTGCCTCCATCTGTTCCTCTACCGGGAGCCGAAGGAGCAGGAGGACGTCAAACCGAAGAAGGCGGAGAAGGTCAAGCCCGCCGCGGAACCGGAGCCGGAGATCCCGCCGGAGACCGTCATCGCTCCGGAGAAGGACGAGGCCTTCGCCAAGGCGCTGGATGAGCCTGCCATCGACGAGCTGCCCACCAAGAAGGTGGACACGAAGAAGATCCAGAAGCAGCCTGCCAAGCCCGCCAAAGAGGTCAAGCCCGTTCCGGAGCCGAAGAGCGCGAAAAAGGCAGACCCCGAGGACCCCTTTGCCGCCTGGAACAACGCCCTTGAGACGCTGGAGACCCAGCAGCAGGTCCAGAAGGCGGAAGCCGTTGAGGCGCAGGTGGATGTGCCGGTGAAAAAGCCGAATCCGAAGCCGACAGCTTCTGAGCAGCCGAAGCCGAAGAAGCCCGCCCCCGCAGAGGACGATTTCAGCTTCACGCTGGAGGACATTTTGAAGGAATATTCCGGGAAATGAACGAAATTTTGATCCAATCACAGGAGAGCGCCGAGCGAATCGACGCTCTCCTTGCGCGCTCTGTGGAGGGACTGACCCGCAGCGCCGCCCAAAGACTTCTGGAGCAGGGGCGGGTGACGAAGGATGGCCTTCCCATCAAGAAAAACTACAAGACCGCTCTGGGGGAGACCTATCGCGTGTCTCTGCCGGAGCCGGAGAACTCGGAGCTGGCGCCCCAGGATCTGAAGCTGGACGTGATCTATGAGGATGACGATCTGATCGTGGTGAACAAGCCCAGAGGCATGGTGGTGCACCCCGCACCCGGTCACCCGGACGGGACGTTGGTGAACGCCCTTTTGTACCACTGCGGCGACAGCCTTTCCGGCGTGGGGGGCGAGCGTCGGCCGGGCATCGTCCACCGGATCGATAAGGACACCTCCGGTCTCATCATCGCGGCGAAAAACGACTTCGCCCATCTGGCTCTGTCGGCGCAGCTCAGCGACCACAGCCTCGCCCGAACCTATGAGGCGGTGGTGCACGGCCGCTTCAAGGAGGACAGCGGCACCGTGGACGCCCCCATCGGCAGGCACCCCACCGACCGGAAGCGCATGGCGGTGACCCAAAAGAACAGCCGCAATGCCGTCACCCACTGGCAGGTGCTCTCCCGCTATCCGGCCCACACGCACATTCAGTGTAATCTGGAGACCGGCCGCACCCACCAGATCCGCGTCCACATGGCCCACATCGGCCACCCGCTGCTGGGGGATCTGGTCTACGGCCACAAAAAGCCGGAAAAGGGTCTGGAGGGTCAGTGCCTCCACGCAAGAAAACTGCGGTTTCTGCACCCGAGAACGGGTGCGCCCGTGGAGCTGGAATGTCCCCTCCCGGACTGGTTTCTGGAGATCCTCACAAAACTCGGCCCCGAGGAATAAAAAAGCCCCATCTGTCATGGAACAGATGGGGTTTTGCTATGTTGTTTCAGGGTGTCCATTCGGATTCCGTAGTCTCGGCTGCGGCCTCCGGTTCCGCGGGGATCTGAGTCTCCGGTGGGAGCTCGATCGGCTCCGGCGCAGCTGTGCCGATGGCCTCAGCGATCAGCTTGGCGTAAGCCTGCTGTCCCGCCTCCACCAGATGGATGCCGTCGGAGTAGAACCAGTCCTCGTGGCCGGGAGCGCTGACGTCCCACTCGATCAGATGGACGTTGGGATTGTCTCTGGCAATGGCGCGGATGGGCTCGTTGGAAAGCTCCTGCCACCAGAGGTTTTCCCCATAGGCGGTGACCCAGTAGATCTGCCGCTCCGGGCCAAGGCGGTTGATGACAGCCTGCCCCTGGTCGTAGTCGAAGTAGCCGTTGGTGCCCAGCGCCAGCACCACCGTGGTGCCCAGCTGACCGTTGGCCTCCAGATTGTCGATCACCTCAATGGCGTCCCAGACCTGCCGGTTGGTCATGGCGTCCACCACGCAGCCGGGCATGGCATCCTGCAGCGCGGGCAGAGCCCCCAGCATGACGCTGTCGCCGATCATGGTGACGGTGTTCGCTGCCACCGGCGTCCGGGTCTCGGTCGGCGTTTCGGTTTCCGGCGCGGGCGCGGCAGTGGGGATGGTGCGCTCGATCCGGGCGCGGTTCTGGTTCAGCTCCTGCTCCAGCAGCGCCGCGTCCACGCTTCCGGCGGGGGCCTGAATGGTGACGTATCCCGCGAGACAGACCACCGCCATGGTGATCCAGAGGGCCGGGCGGGTGAACCGGGATCTCGCCTTCCACCCCGGCCTCGGCGCCCATGCGGCAGGTGCGGCCAGAATGTGGATGAGACTCCCCAGAACCAGCATCAATGCGATCTCGATCAATGCCAGCAGCGCCGGGTCTTCCACCGGCTTCCACCGCTGTACCAGCGACAGCACCGGGAACATGACAAGATAGATCTCATAGCTCCGCTGCCCCAGCCAGGAGAGGGGGCCCCAGTCCAGCCAGCGTCCGAAGGGCAGACGGCTGTCGGAGCAGAGGGCGATGGTGCCGGCAAACAGCAGGGCGGAGAGGGGGATCAGCGCGTAATAGCTCACGGCGCTCCGGTCATCCGCCAGCGCCACCACTGCCAGCAGCAGCGGCATGCAGATCCCAAACAGCGTCCAGCCGTCGCTTTCCAGCAGGGGTCTGCGCCTTGGCAGATCCAGAAAGCCCAGCGCCGAGCCGATCAGCAGCGCGTGCACGCGGGTATCGGTGCCGTAATAGACTCTGGATGGGTCGCCTCCCGGCTGGTAGAGGATGATCATTTCCAGGATCGACAAGGCCGCCAGCCCAAACAATACACCAATGCTGTCCAGCTCCCGATCCTTCCGCTTTCCGGCGAAATAGATCAGATACAGCAGCGGCCAGACCAGATAATACTGCATCTCCACCGCCAGCGACCAGATGTGGGTGAAGGGGGAGGCGTTGGAAATTCTGGAGAAGTAAGAAGCGTTCACGGCGATCTGCCGCCAGTTCTGGTAACCCAGCAGAACGCTCAGCACCTCCTGCTGCAATCCCCGCAGCAGCTCCGGGAACCAGAGATACATGGCCAGAAGAGTGCCGCCAACGGTCAGCAGCAGGGCAGGGAAGACCCTTCGGATCCGTCTCAAATAAAACTGCCCGAACTTAAAGCCGCCCTTTTCCTCCGCTCGCATGGCAGTCACCGCCAGCAGGTATCCGGACAGCACGAAAAACAGCGTCACGCCCAAATACCCGCCGCGAACCGTGGCGGGGAACATATGATAGAGCACGATCACGGTGATGGCAATGGCCCGCAGGCCGTCCAGTCCCGCGATCCGCCCCGATTGTTTCAGGCTGATCTGTTCCATGAATCGAATCCTTTTCGTAGATATGAGATCTAGGATATTATGTTACCCTCTTTTGCGGAAAATGTCAATCCTTCCGGGCAATACATCCTTAGCGGAATATTGCGGCCCAAGAATCAACAGAATTGGAAATATTTGTGGTTAACAATCCTGTAAAAAAAGTCACAAAGTTGGCCGAAACTCTCTTGAATCGACCTATAAACTATGTTATAATGTGTTAGTTTTGATGGAAATACCGCATTTTTCCTGCGAAAAAACTAGTTGCAAGGCTGCTTCTGCGGCCGTAGGAGGCTACCGTGAAACGCATTAAAGTATCGAACAACGTCATCCGAAGAATGCCCCGCTATCTGCGCAAGCTGGACGATCTCAGCGCTGCCGGCGTGGAGCGCATCTCTTCCGGCGAGCTGGGCCGGCAGATGGGCCTGACCCCCTCCCAGATCCGTCAGGACTTCAGCTGCTTCGGTGAGTTTGGCCAGCAGGGCTACGGCTACAACGTCGTGGCGCTCCGTGGCGAGATTGCCAAGATCCTCGGCATGGATCGGAACTATACCGCCGTCCTGGTGGGCACCGGCAACATCGGCCGCGCCCTGGTGGAGAACTTCAGCTTCGAGGAATATGGCTACACCCTGAAGGCCGCCTTCGACATCAATCCCGAGGTGGTCGGCAAGCGCTTCCGCGACATTCAGGTTTATGATTTCAACAACCTCTCCGGCGTCCTCACCGAGCTCAAGCCCGATGTGGCGGTTCTCTGCGTGCCGAAGAGCATGGCCAACTCCGTCGCCAAGGAGATCGTGGCCAGCGGTGTGCGTGCCATTTGGAACTTCACCAACACGGAGCTCCAGCTGGAGGACAACGATATTGTGATTGAGAACATCCACTTCTCCGACAGCCTGCTGGCGCTGGGCTATTACCTCTCCGAGAGCCTGGATGAGGCTGAGGCCCGTGCCGCCAGAGCGAGAAGAGAATCCTGACCGAGCCATGTTGAGGCGATGTCTGGCGCTGCTGTGCGCGCTGCTGCTGTTGGGGAGCCTCAGCGCTGCCTTTGCGGTCAATGCGGGCAGTGCCGCCGATCCGCTCCTGAGCCAGAGCTATGCTGACAGCTGGGCCCGGCGGTTCCTGCAGGCGCAGGAAGATCTGCTTCGGCAGCGGCTTCTTGGCGTGGGCACCGACCGGCAGCGGGAGCTTTGGATGCTGTCTGTCAGCAGCGGTGAGAAGGCCGTGAGACTGGAGGTCCTGCCCGCCGGCGCCACTGTCGCGCTCAGCGAGGGGGACAGCTTCACCCTGCTCACCGGCGGCGCCGATGTCCAGGTGCAGAGCGGCACCCTGGTGGACGTCACCCACGGGCGGGAGGTCTACTCCGGCAGCCTGACCGCCGGGGATCAATACATCTGCTGCGAGGTTTTGTCTGCGGTCATGACCGTGACCCATGAGGGCCTGTTCCGGTTTTCCGGCGGGCCAGCGATCTCCAAGTTCGGGGACAGCAGCGCCGCCGCCTGGTATGGCAGCGCGGTAGATTACGCTTCGCTGCGTGGCCTCATGAGCGGCACCGGCACCACAAGCTTTGACCCCGCCAAAACCCTGACCCGGGCCATGTTCGTCACGATCCTGGGCCGCATGGCAGGGGTGGACGTGAGTCGGTATCCCGGCGTCAGCTTCCGGGATGTGGAGGCCGGCAGCTGGTATACACCTTACGTGGAATGGGGCTTCCAAAACGGCATCGTCACCGGCATGGGGGATGGAAGCTTTGCTCCGTCCAGCCCCGTCACCAGAGAGCAGATGGCCGCGCTGATCGCCCGCTATGCCTCCGCCTACGCGATCAGGCTTCCCAGCGCAGCCAGTGTACCGAGAGCCTTTGCCGACGCATCGACGATCTCCGGCTGGGCTGCGGACAGCGTGGAGCTCATGCGGCAGACCGGGCTGATCACCGGCGACGAGTACAGCCGCTTCCACCCGCAAAACGGCGCCACCCGGGCAGAGGCCGCCACGGTCTTCCGCCGCCTGGACGCCACCCTTCAGATTTTGTAAATCATCGGACGCGCTGAAAAAGTGCGTCCGATTTTGATTGCATATCCAATCGATTTGTGATAGTGTGAAATCGTATCTTTCCAATCGAGGTGCCCTATGACTTCTCATCCTGATACCATCGCCGCGGTGGCCACGGGAAACGTGATCTCCGCCATCGGCATTCTGCGCGTCTCCGGCGCGGAAACACTTCGGGTCATCGACCGGGTGTTTTTCCCGCTGAACGGGCATCCTATGTCTGAGGCGAAGAACCGGCAGCTGGTCTACGGCACTTTGAAGGACGCGGACGGCGCGGTGCTGGATCTGTGCCTGTGCACCATCAGCCGGGCGCCCAACAGCTACACCGGCGAGGACACCGCGGAGCTCCAGTGCCACGGCTCGCCAACCGTGCTGCGCGCCGGGCTGCAGGCTTTGTTCGCCGCCGGAGCCAGACAGGCGCTGGCGGGGGAGTTTTCCAAGAGAGCCTTCCTCAACGGCCGCATGGACCTGACCCAGGCGGAGGCGGTCATCGACCTGATCCACTCGGAAACCGAAGAGGCGGCCAAAAACGCGGCGGGGCAGCTGGGCGGCGCGGTGCTGCGGCAGGCGCAGCCGGTTTACGACCTGCTCAGAGACATCGCCAGCCACTTCCACGCGGTCATCGACTACCCGGATGAGGACATCCCGGAATTCCAGATGCAGGCCTACGAACAGGACGTCTCCACGGCGGTTCTGCGGCTGGAAACGCTGCTGCGCACCTTCGACCGGGGCCGCGTCCTCAGAGGCGGGCTCCCGGCGGCGATCCTGGGCAGACCCAACGTGGGCAAAAGCTCCCTCTTGAATGCGCTGCTGGGCTACGACCGGGCCATCGTCACCGAGATCCCCGGCACCACCCGGGACACCTTATCGGAAAAATGCGAGCTGGGCGGCGTGCTGCTGCAGCTGGAGGACACCGCCGGGGTGCGGGAGACCGCAGATGCGGTGGAGAAGCTGGGCGTGGGACGCTCGGAGCAGGCGGCGAAACGGGCTGCGCTGGCACTGGCGGTCTTCGACATGGGCGAAGGGCTCACCGAGGACGACCGGCGGGTGCTGGAACTGGCAAAACAATGCGAAAAGCGAATTGCGATTTTGAATAAATCCGACCTTCCGCCGAGGCTGCGGGCGGTGGATTTTGAACAGGACTTCGACGCCGTCTGCGTGATCTCCGCCAGGGAGCAGAACGGCCTGGAAATGCTGGGCGATGCGGTGCGAAAGCTGTTTCCCATGCCGGAGGTGCCGGCGGGGGAGATCCTCACCAACGCCCGCCACGCCGACGCCATTTCGAGAGCGCTGGAGTCGCTGAAGGCCATGCTGGAGGCCATGGAGCTGGGCGTCACGCCGGACGCGGTGCTCACCGAGGCCGAGACCGCCATGGCCGCCATCGGGGAGCTCACCGGCGCCTCGGTGCGGGAGGACATCACAGACCGGATCTTCGAGCGGTTCTGCGTGGGGAAATGAGTATGAACGAGCACATTTGTTATATTGTAGGGGCGGCGCCGTTGGACGGCCGCCTGCCGAAACCGGAAGAAGGAGATTACCTGATCGCGGCGGACGCGGGCTATGCGTCTTTGAAAGCGGCGGGGCTGGAGCCGGACTTCGTCATGGGGGACTTTGACTCCCTGGGCGCCGCGCCGGAGCACCCCAACGTGGAGACCCACTCCGTCATCAAGGACGACACGGATCTGATGCTGGCGGTGCGCTGGGCGCTTTCTCAGGGGTGGCGGAAGTTTCGCATCTACGGCGCCCTCGGCGGCAAACGGCTGGATCAGACCCTGGCGAGCCTCCAGACCCTCCGCTTCTTAAAGGAGCACGGCGCCGACGGTCTTCTGATCGGCGACGGCTGGAATGTGATGCTGCTGCAAAACAGCGCGATCCGGTTTCCAAAGGAGGCCGCCGGCTGGCTGAGCCTCTTCACCAGCGGCGACCGGGCCGAGGGGGTCACCCTCCGCGGACTGAAATACGAGCTCACGGACGCGGCGCTGACCTGCACCTTCCCCCTGGGTGTCAGCAATGAATTTCTCGGCACCGAGGCCGTAATCTCGGTCAAAAACGGCAGCCTTTTCGTCCTGTGGCAGGCTGCACAGCTTCCGGAGGTGATCGGATGATCGATCTGCATTGTCATACCACCTGTTCTGACGGCACCGACAGTCCCTGGGATCTGGTGGAGCGGGCGAAAAACATCGGCCTTTCCGCCGTGGCCATCACAGATCACGATATTTTCAGAGGCTATAGCGAGGCCCGGGCCGCCGGCGCGGAATACGGCGTGGAGGTGGTGCCGGGGGTGGAACTCTCCAGCCTGTACCACGGAAAGCACATCCACCTGCTGGCCTATTACGCCGATTCGCAGAACGAGGGGCTCAACGCCCTGATGGATCGGGCCGTGCGGGAGCGCATCCGCCGGAACAAGGCCATGGTGAAAAAGATGGAGCAGGCGGGCTACCCCGTCAGCTGGGAGGAGCTGAGTACCAGAAACGCCGGAAACGTCATGATGGGCAGACCCCATGTGGCGGAGATCCTCATGGAAAAGGGCGTGATCGCATCCATTCAGGAGGGCGTGGTGAAGCTCATGGGCCGGGGCGGTCCCTTCTTCGTGGAGCGGTACCACATCCCGCTGCTGGACTATGTCAAAGCCGTCCGGGAGGCCCACGGCATCCCGGTGATCGCGCATCTTTATCAATACCGGATGGAGCCGGAGGCTCTGCGGCAGATGATTTCCGAGTGCGTGGACGCCGGTCTCATGGGGCTGGAGGGCATGTACTCCACCTACACCCCGGAGCAGGAGGCGGAGGTGAAGCGTCTGGCGGAGGAGTTCCACCTGATCCGCACCGGTGGTTCCGACTACCACGGCACCCGGAAGCCCCACATCTCTCTCGGCACCGGCATGGGGAATCTCTGTGTTCCGGAATCATATTTGGAGGATCTGAAAGAAGCTGCGAAAAAAGCCTAACTTTCTCTTTACAAACGGTTTCGGATGTGTTAATATAACAAAGCTTGTACCCTTGTGCCCGGATGCGGGGGTCTGCCGATTTGCTTCGGCGTCCTTTCGTCCCGCTTCTGCGCCAACGGGCAATATCAAAAAGAAAGGATGATCCCAATGATCACGAAAGACCAGAAGACCGCCGTTATCGAGGCCAACAAGACCCATGAGAACGACACCGGCTCCCCTGAGGTGCAGATCGCCATTCTCACCGAGCGCATCAAGCAGCTCACCGAGCACCTGAAGGTGCACCCCAACGACAAGCACAGCCGTCTG
>CADCQK010000102.1 GCA_902803575.1 Oscillospiraceae bacterium | reverse complement strand
TGTGCCCCGCCGTTACATGGGCAGCACATTCAACGCGGCGGGGCACAGGTCCCCGCCCTACAAGGAGCGAGCGATAAACTCCCAATTGTTCGCGCTATGGCGCATAATCCGGCAGGTTCTGTCTCCGTTCTGCTTCAGCGGGCGGGTGCCTCTCCCGATCCTGCCGCCCTGAGCGCGCCGAGACAATGGATCCGCACGACACGGTTCGGATCCGTTTCAGCGATCCTTTGCAGCAATTCTGCATAGGGCGTCACAAACGCCGGCCTGCGTTTGCCGAGCACTCGGAAGATTTCCGGGGCTTCCATCCGCACCCTGTCATCCGCATCCCGCAGGAGCGCGGCGAAAATCGGCATGGAATCCGAATAGATATCCGGCGTGTTGGCTGCAATGTTTTCCGACGCCCAGATGAAGCTCAGCCGAACCCTGGCGTCTTCATCTGCGGCAAAGCGGAACAGACGTGCCCAGTATGGCGCGATCACGGGGTAGCTCCCCCGCCCGATCCTGCCCAGGGCATTCACCGCACGTTCTCTCAGAAGCGGCGTCGGGCTTTCCAGAAAAGCGGCGATCTCCGGGACCGCGCTCTGCACTTTCTCAGGATAGGCAAGCCCCATCTCCCCCAGCAGCCAGAGTGCCTTTGCCTGAATTTTTACGGATCCATGGGACAGCAGCGAGGCGACATAGGGGATATTCGCTTCCCACTGCGCCCGGTCTTTCGTCAGTCGGCCCAGCTGCTGATAGATTTCCTTCTCCTGCATTTCCTCACCACCTGCTGGGATCAAGCCGAACGCCGGAAGTGTTTGACAAGGGCATAGATCCCGTAGCCCACCGCCACGCCGAGGGTGTTCAGAAGGATATCATCCACATCGGAGGCTCTGGATGCAAAGGGCAGCTGCAGGATCTCGATGCAGAGGGAGATCAGCACGCCGGCAGCCAGCACCTTCCAGAAGCGGTTCAGCTTCGGATAGACGATGGGCAGGACGATGCCGCTGGGGACGAACATGGCGGCGTTGCCCACCACGTTCCAGACAAGATCCCGCAGACTTCCAAAATTGAACAGATGCACCAACGGAACCAGATTCACCCGGAAGGGAAATGCCGTCGCCGCGTCAAAGACCAGCGGCTGGATGTGCCCGTCCGCCAGTTCCCTTGAGAAAAACACAAACCGGATAATCACCGCAAGATTCAAATACATCAGCAGCAACAGGGCTTCCCGTTTCCAGTTGACACCTCCCTGCCGCTTCCAGACCATCAGCCGCGTCAGCAGCCAGATGGCCGCGAACGCCAGCTCCAAACCGAGAAATGAGATTTCAAACAATGTCTATCACCAGATTATCTTAATCGTTATCCGAGCACGCCGGCGCTGCATTCCAGCTGCCCCGCCAGCTTTTCATAAAACGCGATATAAAACGACAGCCGCTCCCGCCACAGGTTCTCCGCGGTTTTCGTTCCCATGGGCAGATCCAGCAGCTCCCGCAGTCTTGAAAGCCGCTTTTGGGTGTAGTCCAGCTTTTGATCGTATTCCATGCCGAGGAAGCCATCGTTCATCAGAATCTCATGGATGCGGTAGGCGTCGAAGCGGTCGATGTTGTCCGCGTCCCCGATGCTCAGGGCAAAGGGCGTCCGTTCCCCGGGAAAATCCGCCTGATCGTCCACGTGGATGGCAATGCCGTAGCAGATGTCCCGGATCCGATCCTCCGCAAGCCCCAGTTCGGTCAAAAAGGGCCGGGCGATTGCGGCGGAGCGTCTGCCGTGCTCCACCCAGCCGTTTTCCCCGAATTCCTCGCAGTAGGCCACGTCGTGCAGCAGGCAGGCGATGACCATCTCCGTCTCGTCAAAGCCTTCCTGCTTCGCGATTTCTCTGCCGATGTTCGCCACCCGGTAAGAGTGCTCGATCCGATATGCCTTGGCCGCCGGGTGTTCGTTCAGATAGATGGCTGCGTCAAACTTCTGCCTTAAAAACGCCTCTGTCTGTTCGATCCGGTTTCGGTTCAGCATGAGATTCTCCTTCTTTTTTCATAAAAAACCGTTTTTGTCAAGCGCGCTGCGCAGACTGCTCAAGCTGAGCTCCTATCATGATGATCGGGATAATGCTTCAGCCCGTCAATGACGCTCTGCAGGCTCCTGATCGGGAAGCTGAGCTGAAAAACCCACAGATCGGAATACAGCTCCTGAACCTGTTTCGTCAGCTCGTCCGTGTTCCCGTGCTCCGCGATCTGCGCGTTCAGCGCCTGCAGCGCCTGCAAAAGCTCCCGGAGATAGGCAAGCACATTTTCAAGCGAGTAGTAGGGATCTGCGATCTCGACGGTCTCTTTCCCGGCTGCAAGATCCGCAAGGATCCGCTCCAGATCTCGGCACTCCCTGTCCAGACCGGTTTTCTGGATGGACAGTTTTTCTTCCAGCGCTTCCCGGACCTGCTCCAGATCGCTGCAGGTGAGAAGCGGGATCAGGCTGTTGATCTCCTCGATGCTCCGATCCCACCATTTGAAGCGGAGAAGCAGGTCGATCAGCGCATCATCAAAGCGCTTGCGCAGCACCTTCGCCGGATTGCCGGCCACGACGGCATAGGGTTCCACATCACTGCCCACCACGCTGTCGGCGCCGATGATCGCGCCGTCGCCGATGTGAACGCCGGGCAGGATCACCGCGTTTTGGCCGATCCAGACGTCGTTTCCGATCACCGTATCGCCCTTCAGCGGCAGGTCTGACGCGGCAGGCGGCTCCATCTCCCAGCCCTCGAGGGTATAGAACGGGAAGGTGGACACCGCGTTCATCTGGTGGTTTGCGCCGTTCATCACAAATTCCACCCCGGCCGCGATCTGGCAGAACCTGCCGATCACGAGTTTGTCGCCGATCCACGCGTAGTGGTGGGTGACGTGGCTTTCAAAATCGGAGTCTGCGATGTAGGTAAAGTCTCCCACGATGATATTGGGATTCGTGATCGTCGGCTTGACGTAGATCTCCTGATCGTATCCGGCGATCGGGTGGATCCTGTTCGGATCCGGCGCTTTTCCGTCTTTCATTTCATGCACTTCTTCCCTGCTGCTCCCGCTTGCGAAATTGACATTTCCGATCATCTGCTTTAAAATCGGCTGAGATAGGCCATCAGCAGATCGTAGGTGTTCTTCAGCCCGTCGATGTGGGTGCGCTCATAGCCGTGGCTGTTGAGGGTGCCGGGGCCGATGGCCGCGTGGCGGATATCATGGCCCGCGAGGATGCTGCCGTCACAGTCCGTGCCGTAGTGCGGCGTGAAGATGTCCATCACGTAATCCACGCCCGCTTCCATGGCCGCCTCGCGCAGATCATTCGTGAGGCCCCAGTGATAGGGGAAGCGCGAATCCTTGGCGAAGATGGAGACCTTCCGCTCGTCAGAGTTCTGCTCCGGGCCGGTGGGCGCGATGTCCACCGCGATCATGTCCTTCACGTCCGCCGGCAGAACGGTGGTGCCGTGGCCGATCTCCTCATAGACCGCAAAGTAGAAATAGACCTTCCGGTTCAGATCGTTTTGCTTCCGCAGGGCATCGATCACCTGCAGGAGCACCGCGGCGCTGGCCTTGTCGTCCACGAAGCGGCTTTTGATGTAGCCGTTGGAGAGCCGGAAGCGCGGCTCCAGGGCGATGATGTCCCCGGTTTCGACGCCGAGGGCGCGGGTCTCCTCCGCCGAGGAAACCGCCTCATCCAGCACGACGCAGACGTTCTTGCGAAAATCCCCCGGCGTATCGCGCAGCTCCTCCTCCGTGACGTGGATGGAGTTGGGCGTGCGGCACACAGAGCCGGTGAAGACCTTGCCGCCGCGGGTGTGCACCCTTACATTCTCCCCCACGCAGTAAAAGGGATAGAGCCCGCCCACGGGGCAGACGTTCAGCGTGCCGTCGGCGTTCACATGGCGGACCATGAGGCCGATATCGTCCAGATGCGCC
>CADCQK010000101.1 GCA_902803575.1 Oscillospiraceae bacterium | reverse complement strand
GCGTAGTCCGGCCGAGCGCGCACGATTGGAAATCGTGTATACCCCAAAAGGGTATCGAGGGTTCGAATCCCTCCTTCTCCGCCACAACAAAAAATCCTGCAATCCATTGAGATTGCAGGTTTTTCTTGTTTTTCAATGCTTTCTGGCGTTTTTCAGGTGTTCAGCTTTCTGAATGAAATTCAAATGGCAGAGGCAGAAAAACGCCATTTTGAAACACTTTTGCAAATGAAAATGCAAATGGATGCTTGTGGGTTTTCTCTTGTGGCAGGACAAAAATAATGGTATAATTATATAAATATTGATCTGATTCAGCTCGCTTCCAGTCTTTCATACAGGATTCTTTGCCGATGGAAGGTATCTTGTAACTTAAAGAACAGGAGGAATAATGGGACGATGAATAAACCTAATCGGTGTCTATATATTCCATTATTTTTGTTTTTCTTCATTATTACTTGCATCGCTCTTTTTATTGATAATAGTAATAATTGGTTTGCAATCTTAACAGGAATCGGATGCGGTGGTATTGTATCTGTCATTGTCGCTTGGTTGATCGATATTGTAAACTGCAGGGAGCAGAGTATAAAGCAGAAAAAACTGGCAACATTTGCGCTTAATAATTTCAGAGTCGCTGTATGCAATTATCTTGAGACTTTTGCTGATTTATGTATCGACGCTGACCCAAAATTGGAGAAACAGGAACACACGTTTGAAGAATGGCTCCAAATATATGTACTTAAGCTCAAAGCTGGAGCTGCTGTCAGGCGACCTTGGATCGTGGATGCAATTGAACGTGTCGAAACCACGTACCGCACGTTTGAAAGCAACATATATTGGCTTGTTGATGGTGAGATTATTACTATCGACGAGTACAAAAAGATCAAAATGTTCTACAGAGCTATTTGGAGTTCAAAGATATATTACCTCATGAAAGAGCGAGAACCAAATCCAGATATTATTATGGAGGTTAACACGCACATCGCTGCTCAGATGAAGCTAATTGATAATTATTCTGATCTCCTTGATGTTGCTTATTCCGGCGATGGTGATTTGAGCGATAAGGAAAACACAGTTAATGAGATGGATTATCTTCAATAATCCCATTTCGGATAACTCTGGCCCCAAAAAGAGAAGAACAGGTGGGGGAGAGATAGCGTGCAATATGGTGAGATAGCAAAAGATAGAAATAGAGTGTGGTTACCCACAACTCTTGGAAGGCTAAAACCGTGCATGAACCCCCTTTGACCCCGGTTGCCCCCCAAGAAGGCAGGTGCACCCCCTTGACTATTTTTCTATCAAAACGCGATACCTTTTCCACAAAAACACCCCATCCGAATGGACGGGGTGTTTTGCTGTCTAAGCAGATTCGGTCAGCGGTTCAGCCAATACAGAATGCTCACGAAAAACGAAGAGATCAGATCGGCCATACCGTCAAGAAAGGATGCAAAACCGTTCATCATTTCTGTTTTCCCTCCCATAATTGGTATCTCTATCATACCATATCCGTTCGTGACTTACAACCTGTTTAATTGCACAAAATCGTGATGATGATGGGTGACAGCCCGGCTTCCCGGATGCGGGCGAGGTCGGCCTCCATGATGGGCTGGCCTCTGGTGACGGTCTCCCCCTCCTGCACCAGTGGGTTCAGCCCCTCGCCGCCGAGGGTGAAGGTGTCGATGCCCACGTGGAGCAGGATCTCCATACCTTCAGACGTCCGGAATGTCAGCGCATGGCTGGTATCGGCGATCTCGATGACCGTACCGTCGCAGGGTGAGAGGATCTGGCCGCTCTCCGGCAGGATGCCGATGCAGCTGCCGATGACCCCCGAGGAAAACAGGATGTCCGGGATCTGCTTCATGGGGACGGTCTCGCCGCTCACCGGAGCCGTCAGCGCCAGCTCGGAGCCCGTGTAGCTGCCGGGCACCAGCAGCGGTTCCCCGGCCCGGATGGGTCTGGATTTCTTCCGGCTGAGCCTGCGGAAGGAGGCGGAGCGCCAGGCGGCGGTCTGCTCGTCCGGGACCGAGGTCTCGAAGGCCAGTTCCTCTTCCTGATAAAAGATGTTGGTGATCAGATAGCCGCCGATGTAGCTGATAACCAGCGCCGTCAGATACAGCAGCACGCTTCTTGCCGAGCCGCCGGGCCCCGCGGTCATCACGAAGGCGCCCAGCAGACCCGAGGGGCCCCAGGTGGTGGCGGCCACCTGCGTCACCATGATGAAGGCGCCGCCGAAGCCCGCGCCGAGGCCCGCAGTCAGAAACGGCTTGCCCAGAGGCAGCGTGACGCCGTAGATCAGCGGCTCGCCCACGCCCAGCAGTCCCGCCGGCAGCGCGCCGGAGATCACCGAGCAGAGGTTGTCGTTGCCCACCTTTTTCGCCTTTCTCCAGAGGGCAAGGGCCGCGCCCACCTGTCCGGCGCCCGCCATGGCGAGAGCGGGATAGAGGGTCACGAATCCCAGCTCCGCGAGCTGCACGCTGTAGAGCGCCACTAGGCCGTGGTGCATGCCCGCCGCCACCAATGGCAGGAAAAAGGCCGCGGCAAAGTAGCCGGAGACAGCCCGGATGAAGACGTTCTCCGACAGGCAGGCTCTGCTGAAGAGCCACACGATGCCGCCCGAGGCATAGCCGAACAGCGGCATGATGAAAACGATATAGGGGATCACGCACAGGAACATGGTCAGCAGCGGTGTGAAAACCACGTCCACGGATCTCGGCATCACGGAGCGGATGGTCTTCTCCACATAGGCGATCAGCAGCGCGCCCGCGATGACGGCAAGCACACCGCCCTTCCCGCTGCAAAGCACCGAGTCCAGCGGCACCGCGCTGTTATACAGCCCCATGATGGAGGCGATCTCGTTGATCCCGTCCAGAGAGGTGATCATGCCCAGCATGCCGCCCAGGATCGGGGTGCCGCCGAAGCGTTCCGCCGCCCGGTAGCCTGCCCAGGCGGTGAGGAAGGTCATCATGGAGGTGTTGATCAGCCGCAGGATCTGATAAAGGAAGGCCCAGACGTTGTTGTCAGCGTAGTTCGGGATGGTCTGGGAAATGAGCGTGGCGAAGCCGCCGCAGAGTCCCGCGCAGATGATGCCGGGCAGCAGCGGGATGAAAATATCCCCGATGACTCTCAGCGCGCCACGGATCCTGTATCTTTTCATTTCGGTTTCTCCTGTTTACGAGCCGAGCCCCTCGGGCCCCAGATAGCGGAAGCAGAGCATGGTGATGTCGTCAAACTGCTCCGCCCCGTCCACAAATTGGTCAATATCCTGCGCGACACAGGCCAGCACCTGCTCCGGCAGCGCGTCCGGGTTTTGATTCATGACGCTGAGCATCCGCTCTGTTCCGTAGAGCTGCTTGCTGCTGTCGGTGGCCTCCGCGACGCCGTCGGTGTAGACGAAGAAGCTGTCGCCGGGATGCAGCTGAAATGCATGCTCCCTGAAGGGCAGATCCTTCATGGCGCCCACCGGCATGGAGTGCTTGTAGACCACCAGCTCATAGTCGCCGCCGGCTCTGCGCAGCGCCGGATGCTCGTGACCAGCGTTTGCCGCCACGCCCTTTCCGGTGGAGATCTCCAGCACTGCCAGCCATACGGTCACGAAGAAATCTGCGTCGTTGCCCTCGCAGAGCTGGTTGTTGACGCTGAACAGTGTCTCACCGGGGCCCTTGCCGTTCTGCATGGTGGATTTGATCAGCACTCTGGTGACCATCATCAGCAGCGCCGCCGGGACGCCCTTGCCGGAGACATCCGCCATGACGAAGCCCATGTGGTCATCGTCGATCATGAAGAAATCATAGAAGTCGCCGCCCACTTCCTTCGCCGGGGTCATGCTGGCGTAGAGGCTGAACTCCTTCCGGTCCGGGAAGGGCGGGAACAGGGTGGGAAGCTGGCTGCCCTGGATCTTGCTGGCCATGTCCAGCTCCGCGCCGATGCGCTCCTTTTCGGCGGTGACCCGCTTGACCTGGTCGATGTAGAGGGTCATTCGGGCAGACTGCTTGGCGAAGGACTCCGCCAGCACCTCGATCTCGTCACCGGTGCGGTAGACGTCCTCCATCCGAAACTGCCGGTTCAGGACGCCCAATGACGCCACCCGCCTGGTGATGGTGTTCAGCGGATCGGTGATCCTGCCGGCGATGGAGAAGGCCGAGGCCATGCCCGCCGCCACGATCAGCACCACCAGAAGGATCAGGATGTTGCGGGCATGGAACATCTCCTGGTGGAAGGAGGCCAGCGCTTCGCTGCGGACGGCCTCGTACTCGTCCTCCATGCCGTTGTCGATGTACATCTGCTTTTGCGCCTCATAGGTCTCGTTGACCAGCTGCTCTACCTTGTTCGACTGGTAAAAAAAGACCGCCGTATACGCCGCGATGATCAAAACGATCGTGATCAGCAGCATGCGAAAGATCTTGCTCCGGATGCCGCCCGTCAGGATGCTTTTCAGCTTTTCCATGTGTGTCTCCCTGTGATGCATTGGTTGTTTCGATCGGAATGCTTTATTCTATTTTACTGAATAACGGATCGAAATACAAGATTTTTTTCCTTGCAGGTTGCGAAGAATGGGGGTTCGTGTTAGAATGAAGCGCAAACCTTTGGCGATTCCTGACACACCTCGTGGCAGGGTTTCTTTTGGATACGAATCGGGAAAGGGGGCGAACCCCATGCACCAGATGCGCAATGAAATTGAACAGGAGGCGCGGACTGCCGGGCGGTTCGTGAAGGCCTTTTTCCAGTGGATCGTTCTGGCGCTGGTCACCGGCTCTCTCGGCGGCACGGTGGGCACAGCCTTCCACTGGGCGGTCAACTGGGCCACCGGGCTTCGGGTTTCGAATCCGTGGCTGCTGTGGCTGCTGCCGGCGGGCGGTCTCTTCATCGCAGGACTCTACCATCTTTGCAGGATGGAAAACGAGAACACCAACGCCATCATCGACTCCATCCACTTCGGTGACAAGGTGCCGCTGCTGCTGGTGCCCTGCATTTTTCTCAGCACCGCTGTGACCCACCTCTTCGGCGGCAGCGCAGGACGCGAGGGTGCGGCGCTGCAGATCGGCGGCAGTCTGGGAAACTACATCGGAAGACTCTTTCATCTGGACGAAAAGGACATGCGCCTTGCCACCCTCTGCGGCATGAGCGCGGTGTTCTCCGCCCTCTTCGGCACGCCGCTGACCGCCACGATCTTCGCGCTGGAGGTCATCAGCGTGGGCGTGTTTTACTATTCCGCCCTGGTGCCCTGTGTGGTGGCGGCGCTGGTGGCCTATGGGATCTCCACCGCCTTCGGCATCCCGCCCACCCGATTCGCGGCCCCCTTCCAGCCGCTGGAGTGGCTGATGCTGCTGCGGGTCTCGGGGCTGGCAGTGCTCTGCTCGGTGATGAGCATCGTCTTCTGTCTCGCCATGCACGGCACGGAGCATCTGGTGCAGAAGCGCATCCCCAACGGCTATCTCAGGATCTTCCTCGGCGGCGCGGCGATCATCGCTCTCACCTATCTCGTCGGAACCACGGACTACAACGGCGCCGGCATGGAGGTCATCACCCGTGCCATCGAGCAGGGCAGCGCGAGACCCACGGCCTTTCTCTGGAAGCTGGTCTTCACCGCCATCACCATCGGCTGCGGCTTCAAGGGCGGCGAGGTGGTGCCCACCTTCTTCATCGGCGCGGCGCTGGGCTGTGTGGCGGGTCCGCTGATCGGCATCCCGGCAGGCTTCGCGGCGGCGCTGGGTCTGGTGTGCGTCTTCTGCGGCGCGGTGAATTGCCCCATGGCCAGCATCGTGCTGAGCGTGGAGCTCTTCGGCGCCAGCGAGCTGATCTACTTCGCCCTGGCCTGCGGCATCGCCTATATGCTTTCCGGCTACTTCGGCCTCTACAGCAGCCAGAAGATCCTGTATTCAAAGCTCAGACCGGAGTTCATCGACATCCACGCCAGATGATAGTCAGCGCTCCACTCTCGCATCCCGATAAACCGGAAATAAAAACAGCGCGGTGCAGCATTGCATCGCGCTGTTTTTATGATGATGGTCTCAATCATTCCCGAGGAAGCGATAGAGGAAGGTCACGATCTGAGCCCGGGTGCAGGGGGTGAAAGGCTCAAAGGTGGTGGCGGAGGTGCCGGTGGTGATGTTGTTCTGCACCGCCCAGAGCACCGGATCGTAGAAATAGGCGTCCGCTGCCACATCGCTGAAGGGGTTCACGGCAGCAGAGGCAGGCTTCCCGGCCAGACGCCAGAGGAAGGTGACGGTCTGGGATCTGGTGACGGTGTCGTTGGGGCTGAAGGTGTTCTCACCGGTGCCGGTGGTGATCCCCTGCTCCACCGCCCAGAGGACGGCCTTGTAGTAGTAGAGGTTCTTGTCCAGCACGTCGATGAACGCCGCCGAGGTGCCCTTGGGCTCCGGGCAGCCGCTGGCGCGCCAGAGGAAGGTGACCATCTGCGCGCGGGTGCAGGAGCCGCCGGGCTGGAACGCATAGGTGCTGACGCCGGTGGTGATCACGTTGGCCACCGCCCAGGTGACGCTCTCGGCATAATAGCTGTCGGCGGACACGTCGGAGAAATTGTTCTTTGTGCTGCCCCTGGTGGCGGGGATGGTCTCGGGCCGGATCTCGCCGCAGACCGGGCAGGTGTAGACCCGGAGCCCCTCAGAGGTGCGGGTGGCCAGATCCGTGGTGACGCCGTCATCCCAGAGGTGGCCGATGGCCGTGGAGATGTAGGAAGCCATCTGCGGCAGGCCCCAGCCGTAGAGCCAGTCCTTGCCCTCGTCGCCCAGATCCGTGGCGCTGGCCTTCAGGGCGTAATAGAGCTGCGGCACCGAGATGGACGGCTCGCAGAGGAGCACATCCGCAGCGGCGGCGGCGATGTGGGGCGCGGCAAAACTGGTGCCTCTGCCGGTGACGGTCTCGTCCCCGGGAGCAATGAGCTTCAGCTCCGCACCGGGGGCGGTGAAGTCGATCTCGTCTCCATAGTTGGAGCGGAGGTCGTAGTTGAGACTCCGGTTCACGGCGGAGACAGCGATGGTGGTCTTGCTGTTGGCGGGGTACTCCCCAGCCGCGGAGGCGCTGCTGTTGCCGGCGGCGCAGATCACGGGAACGCCCTCGCTGTAGGCCTTCAGAAGCACGTCGTCCAGGAAGGTGTAGTTCTCGCCGTTGTCCCAGCCCATGCTCATGTTGATCACGTCCGCGCCTTTCTCCAGCGCGTACTGGAGCGCCAGACGCACAGTGGTCTGGGTGGCGCCGGACTCATCAAAGACCCGCAGCACCATGATCTCCACATTCTCCGGCAGCAGGTCGTCCAGCAATGTGGCGACGCGGGTGCCGTGGCCGGCGGAGGCGCCCCGGGTCACGTCGGTGATCTTCCGGGTGCTGTTGACAAAATCATAGCTCTTGGCGGAAATGCCCCGCGCCTTCAAAACCGTGGTGTTCAGATCCGCACCGGTGTCCAGCACGGCGATGGTGACAGATTTCCCGGCAGTGTGCTTTCGCGCGGCGTTGGAGTTGCGGAACAGATCCAGCCCCATGGCCCCGGCGCCCCAGGAGCGGGGAACGTAGGCCGTGGGCAGCGGCGTGGCGGCGGGATCCGGCGTCTCAATGGGCTCTGCGGTAGCCACCGGCTCCGGCGTCTGGGTGGGCGCGGGAGTCTCGGTCTCCACCGGGGCTGTGGGCTCCACGGTGGCGGTGGGCTCTGCAGTCTCCACCGGCGCAGTAGGCTCTGCAGTCGGGGTGGGCTCTGCCGGCGCGGCGGATTCCTCCGGAGCCGCGGACTCCTCGGGCTGAAGCACCTCGTCGGCGGTGGTGGCCTTCACGTCGTCCAGCCAGACCCGGTCGATGCCGTAGACCTCGGTCAATGTCTCGCGGGCGGCCTCGGCGGTCTCGAAATCGGAAAACTCCAGGATGTATTCCTCGTAGGCGGCATAGTGCAGCACCCGGTCGGCGCCGCAGGTGTCCGGCAGGGTGTCGCTCAGCACCAACAGCCGGGTGGTCTGCTTCTGCCCGAAGAGTGAGAAGACCCGCGCTTTGGGGGAGAGCAGCTCCGCCAGCTCCGCCGCGCTTTCCGCCTCCACACAGCCCGACGCCGCCAGCGCCGGAGAAACCAGCGACAGCAGCAGCACAAAGGTCAAAAGCAGGATGATCGATCGTTTCATATTTTCTCCTCAATCCACCGGCACATAGCGCAGATCGCGGTCCACGTTGCCGTTGATGCCCCGCAGGGTGCCGGAATAGGTATATTGCCAGATGCTGTGGGCGTAGTAGAAATCGTCCCACGTGCTGAGATTGCTGACCCAGAACTCGGCGCCGTCCAGCGCGCTCAGGTCATAGTCGTAGTAGCCCTGCCAGTTGTTGAAATAGACGCAGGGAGTGTAGCCGGCGCTGCGCACCACGTCGCAGAAGGCCGCGGCGCACTCCGTCATTTCAGCCCCCAGCATCCCGTCGGTGCGGGCCTCATATTCGGTGATGGTCTCCCAGTCGAAGACCAGCGGCAGACTGACATCGTAGTCCTTCACAGCCTCCACCAGCCACCGGGCCTCCTCTCGGGCCTCGTCCGCACTGGTGGCCTGAGAGAAGAAATAAAAGCCGACCTCCAGCCCGGCAGCGAGGGCTCGCTCGGCGTTCTGCTCAAAGCACACATCTTTGGAGATGTAGCCGTCGGTAAAGCCACGATACCCGGCCCGGATCATGGCAAACTCGATGCCCTGATCGGCCACAGCCTGCCAGTCCACATCGCCCTGGTAGTAGCTGACGTCGATGCCCTCTTGGACCCGGTAGGCCTCCCCGGTGTAGCGGACGGTGACCCCGGCGTCAGGGGTGTAGAAATCCTCCTCCCGGAGATCGCTGACCTCCACGCCCTTCCAGGGTGTGATCCAGTCATAGTCGGTGCCGTTGTAGATCTCCACCATCCCCTTGTGGGGATCCCGGTGACAGGCGCAGAGGCTGAACACCAGCGCCAGCAGCAGAAAAAGCGCCAAAAGGCGCGGTAAAATCAAATGGTTTCGTTTCATGCCGACAGTATAGCACAGACCACGACAAAAGGCAAGAAAACCGGTAAAATCAGGCATTTTTCGCATGGGATGGGCGTTGCTTTTTTCAACGATTTGTAGCATAATGGAATTTGTTTCAGGAATTGAGGTGTCCTATGAAAAAACTGCGCTCTCTGCTGGCACTGACGCTGGTCTTTGCGCTGCTGGCCTCCATGGGGGTCTCCTTCGCGGCGGAAAAGGACTACAGCGGCTATGAATACTACGTCGCCCTGGGTGACAGCATCGCCAACGGCATCGGCGAGAACAACGTGGCCAACAAATACATGAACCGCACACCCGGCGCCTACCCGGAGCGGATCGCCCGGGCCACCGGTGCTTACTGGAGCCAGCTGGGCTGCGGCGGCATGCGCACGGTGGAGCTCAGAGCCTGTCTGGAGGACGACTACGTCATGCCGGACGAGTATGCCAACAACTTCACCAGAGCCAAGGTGGACGAGATCCGGCACTTCTACAAGCCTGCGGTGGCGGCGGCGGATCTGATCACATTGAACATCGGCGCCAACGACGTGGCCACCTATGCGCTTTTGAAGGCCAAGGCCGCCCTGGCGGATGCAGGCGTCAGCCTTTCCATCCTCAACGACGCCACTGAGGACGCGGCCGATGACGCCACCGCCCTGACCAAACTGCTGGGTCTGGCGCAGAAGCTGGGCGGCATCGTGGGCGCCGTGAATGCTGCCGTCGAGGGACTTGCGGTGGGCTATGCTCGTTTCGTGGAAAACTGGGACGCCATCATCGGGGACATTTATGCATTGAATCCCGATGTGACTCTGCTGGTGGCGGGCTTCTATAACCCCTTCAACGAATTGAAGATCTCCGACAGTTCCCTGCTGGAGCTGGGCAAGGCCGCCGACGGCATCATCGACGCAGTGAATCTGCAGATGCAGTACGGCTCCAAATATGCCGGTCGCTACATCTATGTGGACATCACCGGCATCCAGAGCATGGCGGCGAAATTCGGCGATTCCCTCACCGACGACGGATTCTTCTCCGCCGTGGAGCTGGATGTGCACCCCTCCAACGAGGGGCAGGCCGCCATCGCGGAGCGGTTTCTGGCGAAGCTTCCTGCGAAATCCGGCCCGGGCTTCCCCTTCCGGGATGTGGAGCAGGTAAGATGGTCGTATCCCTATGTGAAGGCCCTCTACGATCAGGGCGTGACCCAGGGGGTGGAGGCGAATCTCTTCCAGCCGGAGGGACAGCTCACTCGGGCCCAGCTGGTGACCCTCATCGGCCGCATGGCAAAGGTAAATGTCAAGAATTATGTAAACTGCAAATTCTCCGATGTGGAGCCGGGCAGCTACTACGCCCCCTATGTGGAGTGGGCGCGGCAGCAGGGCGTCGTTCAGGGCGTGGGAGACGGTCTCTTCAGCCCCGACACGCCCGCCACCCGGGAGCAGCTGGCGGTGATCGTCTTCAATTACACCAGGGCGCAAAATGAAAAGCTGACCCCGGTGAACGCCGCTGTAAGCTTCACAGATCAGAGCGGCATCAGCAGCTGGGCATCCGGCGCGGTCTCGACTCTGCAAAAGGCCGGCGTCCTCAGCGGCTACCCCGACGGCGCCTTCCGCCCCCAGAATCCCGTCACCCGAGAGGAAGCCTGCAAGATTCTCTGCGAAGGGCTTCTGTACTGATAAAAATACCGTCTCGCTGTCTCTTGCGGCGAGGCGGTTTTTTGTAATTGGAGGTTATCTTTGCGTGTGGAGTGTGGAGTGTGGGGTTTAATTGAGATACAACATTTCAGCGGCAAATTGTGAGTTTAACGGGGCGAAGCTTCCACTTCGAAAGGCTTCCCCTTGAGGGGAAGCTGTCGAGCGAAGCGAGACTGATGAGGTGGCCAAG
>CADCQK010000100.1 GCA_902803575.1 Oscillospiraceae bacterium | reverse complement strand
CTTCGGAAAGGGCGTCGCGGCGATCCTGCTGGGACATCTGATCGGCTGCGTGCTGCTGTATCTGGCGGGCCATATGGGCGGCGTCCTGCGGCGCAGCGCCATGGAGACCGCCAAGCTCAGCTTCGGGCAGAAGGGCGCATTGCTCTTCGCGATGCTGAACATCCTCCAGCTGGTGGGCTGGACGGGCATCATGATCTACGACGGGGCTCTGGCCGCCGACACGATCTTCGGCGTGGGGCGCTGGGTCTGGTGTCTCGTGATTGGGGCGCTGATCATCCTGTGGATCCCGATCGGCATCCAGAACCTCGGCAAGGTCAACACCGTGAGCATGGCGGCGCTGTTTCTGCTGACCGTCGTGCTGAGCGTGGTGGTGTTCCGCGGCGGCGCTGTGCCCTCGGATGAGAGCATGAGCTTCGGCGCCGCGGTGGAGCTCTCAGTGGCCATGCCGCTGAGCTGGCTGCCGCTGATCAGCGACTACACCCGCGAGGCGAAGGAGCCGAAGAAGGCCGCCGCCGTGAGCGCGCTGGTCTACGGTCTTGTGAGCTGCTGGATGTATCTGATCGGCATGGGCGCCGCGATCTTCACCGGAGAGTATGATATCGCGCTGGTGATGGTGCGGGCAGGCCTCGGCATCGCGGGCCTTCTGATCATCGTCTTTTCCACGGTCACGACCACGTTTTTGGACGCCTACAGCGCCGGCATTTCCTCCGAGACGGTCTTCCCGAAGGCCTCCGGAAAATGGATCGCCGTGGCGGCTGCCCTCCTCGGCACCGTCGGGGCCATCGTGTTCCCGATGGATGACATCACGGACTTCCTCTATCTGATCGGTTCGGTCTTCGCGCCCATGGTGGCCATCCAGATCGCGGACTACTTCCTCCTGCATCGGGATGACACCGAGAAAAACGTGAGCCTGCGGAATCTGATCCTCTGGGTCATCGGCTTTGTGCTCTATCGTCTGCTGATGCGGGTGGATCTCCCGGTGGGCAACACCCTGCCGGATATGGTCATCACCGGGCTGCTCTGCTGGATCGTGAACGCCTTCGCGCCCAAGAAAGCGTGAGCGCAAAATCGTCTGTTTTTCTTTGGAGAGACAGGCGATTTTTGTTTCGACTGGACGGGATCGTGAAAATGCGGTATAATCAGTTTACGATTTTTCGGGAGGTGGCGATGAAATGGCGGAAGCTTCGACGGGCGGCCCGCGCTGGATGCGGCTGGACAACGCTGCCCTGATTTTCCCTGCCGCCCAGCGCCGCCACTGGAGCAACGCCTTCCGGATCGCCTTTACGTTCACCGATCCCGTCGACCCCGACGTGCTGCAGCGGGCGCTGGAGCGCATCGCGCCGCGGTTTCCGTCGGTGGTGGTTCGGCTCAGAAGAGGCATGTTCTGGCACTATCTTGAGGAGCTGCAGACGCCGCCCCCGGTGCAGACGGATACTTACCAGCCGCTGAAAAGCATGACCGGCGCAGACGTCCGCCGCTGTGCGATCCGGGTGCTGTATTACCGAAACCGGATGGCGGTGGAGTTCTTCCACGCGGTGACCGACGGCACCGGGGGCATGGTCTTTGCCAAGTCTCTGGCCGCCGAGTATGTGCGGCAGCGCTATGGGGTCCATGTCCCCTGCACCGACGGGGTGAAGGACCCGGACGAGGCGCCGAAGGACGAGGAATTCACCGACTGCTTTCAGGATAACGCCGGGCCGATGGCAGCGCCCCGGGACGACCGGAACGTCTATCGCGCAACGGGAAAGACGGAGCCCGACCGGTTTCTCCACGTCACCACCGGCATTCTGGACACCCGGCAGCTGCTGACGGAGTCGAAATCCCGCGGCGTGACCGTCACCGCTTATCTGACGGCGGTGCTGCTGCAGAGCCTGATGCAGATGCAGGCGGAGGACGAGCCCCGGCAAAACCGGCGGCGCCCGGTGAAGGTGCAGATCCCCGTGAATCTGCGAAAGCTCTATGGCGGCAGCACCATGCGAAACTTTGTCGCGGTGGCGAACATCGGCGTCGATCCGAGGCTGGGCAGCTATACCTTCGAGGAGCTGGTTCAGCTGGTGCACCACCAGATGGCGCTGGCCATCACGGAAAAGAATATGCGCACGATCTTCACGCCGAACGTAAATGATGAGCACAACAAGCTTTTGAAGATCGTGCCGCTGGGCATGAAGAACCTCGTCATGCGCATGGTGTTCGACGCCATTGGGGAGCGGGTCGCCAGTCTCTCACTGTCCAATCTCGGCAATGTGCAGCTCCCGGAGGCGATGGCGCAGTATGTGACGCGGGTGGAATTTGTCCTCGGCGCCCAGGCCACCGCGCCCTATAACTGCAGCGTCACCAGCTGGCAGGACAAAACCTATGTGAACATCGTGCGCAACAGCGTGGAGCCAAGGCTGGAGCGGGCGTTTTTCACCGCGCTGGTGCGCATGGGGTTTCATGTGAAGATCGAAAGCAATGACCGATAAAGGAGCTTAAATGTACTGTATGCAATGCGGCGTGGAGCTGCCCAAGGGGGTATCCAAGTGCCCGCTGTGCGGCCTGCGCGTCTATCATCCGGACTTGATCTGCGAGACGCCGGAGGCCAGACCCTATCCGCCCTTTGACGGCAGCTCCGAGCATGTGAGCAGGGGAGGACTGCTGCTGATTCTGAGCGTTCTCTTTGCGCTCCCCGTGATCGTGTGTCTGATGGTGGACCTGAAGCTCAGCGGCAGCGTGACCTGGAGCGGCTATGTGGCGATGGGGGTGCTGGCGCTGTATCTCGCGGTGTGCCTGCCGCTGTGGTTTTCCAATCGAAATCCGGTGGTGTTTTTCCCGATCGCCATGGCGGCGCTTCTGGGCGTCGCGCTGTATGTCTGTCTGAAGACCGGCGGACACTGGTTCCTGCCCTTCGCGTTTCCGGCGGGCGGCGCGCTGTGCCTGATCGTGGAGGCCGTGATCGTGCTGCGGCGCTATACCGTGGGGGAGCGGCGATACCGGATCCTGTACATCCTCGGCGGAGCGGCCGTTGCGCTGGGCGGATACTGCGTGCTGGTGGAGTTTCTGCTGCACATCACCTTCCGCCTCCCCATGTACTGGTGGTCGCTGTATCCGCTGGTGGTGCTCACGCTGGTGGGACTTCTGATGATCGTCATCGCGATCTCCTCCCCGCTGCGTGCGTCTCTGCACAAACGATTTTTCATCTGAATATGCTTAATCGCCTGCCTTTCTGCGGAAAGACAGGCGATTTTTGTTTGATTAGAAGGGGAGCGCAGGGGCAGCAGACGCTGCGCTCAGATCTTCAGCGCCAGATTCTCTCCTTCGATGCCCACGAAGGCGCCTTTTTCCTTCTGAGGGGAATCCGGGTGGCAGGTCATCCACTTGTTGCGCATCCAGAGCAGCTTTTCCTCGCCGGGGGCAGAGGTGTCCACAGACGGCAGCGGGGCGTTGGTGCCCTGCTCCAGCACCACCAGGCAGCGGAAGCCGGTCTCTTTGATCCGGCAGGGAGCGAAGTGCAGCACCATGGGGAAGATCTCCACCAGCACGCCCTCGGGCAGATAGAAGCCCACCACATCGCGGCTGTCGAGCTTTCCGTCGTCCAGCTGCTCCGGCAGTGCCAGCAGGAGCACCAGACCGGTGGTGGTGAAGTTGATCTCGCTGCACTTGTGGTATTCCATGGCGTTGAGCTTGAAGCCGTTGCCGTTGCAGTAGCCCGCCTGGATCGGCATTTCACCGAAGGCGATGCGCTGCAGCGCGGGCATGAGATCCACCGCCTCCAGTTCGGGCAGGGAGGCCACATAGCAGTTGCCCGTCTCCGGGATCGGTGTTGCCGCCAGCGCCTCTGCCAGCGCTCCGGTATCGGCGTTCAGCACCCGGCCGTAGCGGCGAAACTCCGGGTCCAAAACGCTGTGCAGCCGGAGCTCCGGGTTCTTCTCGCGGAGCATTTTCAAAACTTCGTTCATTCCTGAATCCCTCCGTTTTCCATGAAATCCTGCACCGCCAGCAGGCAGGCCGCCTTGTCCTCCAGCTGCAGGTTGTACTGGCTTTTCTCGATGGCCACGTCGTGCCGCAGATCCACGCCCTCCTGCAGCTCACTGCTGAGCCGGGAGAGGTAGTAGGGATCCTCGAACAGGCTGCCGTAGAGGATGATCTTTCCCGGGTCCACCAGATAGATCAGCGCCTTGATTGCCATGCCCAGGGCCTGGATCGCCTGATCCACGATGGCCGATGCGCCAGCGTCGCCATTGCTGGCGGCGGTGAGCACGTCGAACACGCGCATCTCCTTCGGATCCCGGTCCTGAAACGCGCGCCAGAGCAGCGGCGTTCCTTCCGCAGAAAGGCCGGAGATGGCCTCCTCCCGAATGGCACCGGGAGAGGCGATGGTCTCCAGACAGCCGCTTTTGCCGCAGTGGCAGGGTTTGCCGCCCCGGCGGATCACCGGGATGTGGCCGATCTCCGCGCACTGGGCGGTCACCCCGTGCCAGATCTTCCCGTCGATGGACAGGGCCGCGCCGATGCCGTGGCCGCAGCGCAGAAAGAACTGGGAGCCCTCGTTCTCGTCTCTGGAGAGGAACATCTGCGCCGCCAGCAGGGAGCGGACGTTGTTCTCCATCACGCAGTGAAAACCGGTCAATTCCTCAAACAGTGCGCACAGCGGATAATCCGTCTCCGCTAGAGCGCCGAAGGAATTACGCACCGTGCGCCCGTCTGCGGAGGTGATGCCGCGGACGGCGATGCCCAGTCCGATCACCTGCTCCCGCGGGATCTCGTTTTCCTCGATCAGCTCCAGCAGACGCCGGGAGAGCAGCTTTGCCGTCTCCTCCGAGGCGGCGTTTGCCTCCAGCGGGATCTCCTCTGCGAAGATCACACTGCCGTCCAGCCAGGTGGCGGACAGGATCGCCTGCCGCAGATTGATCAGAACGCCCAGACCGCAGGCCTTTTTTGCGTTGATGCCGATCAGGATCTCCCGCCGGCCGGCGCCGCCGCTGGACAGCATCTCTCCCTCGGAGAGCAGCCCGTCATGGATCATCTCGGCAACGATCTTCGTGATCGCCGCCGGGGTCAGATTCATGCTCTCTGCCAGCCGCTTGCGGGACATGGCGCCTTTTTCATGCAGCGCACGGAGAGCGGCGCTCCGGTTGGTGCGCTTGACGCTCATCAGATTGTCGCCCTTGTAGGACATGTTTGCTCCTTCTCCGTCGTTATCGGTTCATTTGCCTGTGATGGTTGATGCGGCCGCGCTGCAGGATCACGGCGGCGCCCGCCAGAACGATCAGGATCCCCAGCAGCTTTTTGCTGCTCAGCTCCTCGTTCAGGAAGAACACGCCGATGAAGCAGCTGAGCACCGGCATCAGCAGCAGGTACAGCTTGACCAGCCAGACCT
>CADCQK010000099.1 GCA_902803575.1 Oscillospiraceae bacterium | reverse complement strand
GGAGAGGGCGGGCTTGAGGATGTTGGCGGCGTTCATGCTGCCCTCGGCGTCCCCGGCGCCGACGATGTTGTGCACCTCGTCGATGACGAGTATGATGTTTCCGGCCTTGCGGATGTCGTCGATGAGGCCCTTCATGCGGCTCTCGAACTGGCCGCGGAACTGGGTGCCCGCCACCAGGGCGGTGAGATCCAGCAGGTGCACCCGCTTGTCCTTCAATTTATGGGGCACGTCCCCGTCGGCGATCCGCTGGGCCAGGCCCTCGGCGATGGCAGTTTTGCCCACGCCGGGCTCACCGATGAGGCAGGGGTTGTTTTTCTGTCTCCGGTTCAGGATCTGCAGCACCCGCTCCAGCTCCTCAGATCTGCCCACCATGCGGTCCAGCTTCCCCTCCTCCGCTCTGGCGGTGAGGTCGATGCTGTAGTTATCCAGGAACTTGCGCTTTTTCTGGGCAGGCTCCTTCTGAGCGCGGCCGTCCTTGGGCTGCTCCTTTTTCGGGGCGTCCTCCACCGGCTGGATGCTGTTGTTGCCGCCGAAGAGGCGGTTCAAAAACGGGAAGGTAGCGGTCTTGCCGTCGTCGTTCTCGCTGTCGGCGTCCTCGGAGGCGTCCGGCAGATCCTCGGCGTTGCGGAACAGCTCCATCATATCGCCGGTGATGTTTTCCAGATCCTCGTCCGAGAGGCCCATTTTTTCAATGACCTCGTCCACGGGCTTGATGTGCAGCTCGCGGGCGCATTTGAGGCAGAGACCCTCGTTGTGGCTCTCCCCTTTTTCGATGCGTGTGATGAACACCACGGCCATGTTCTTGCCGCAGCGTGCGCAGAGAGTAGGCTGCATAGATCGTTAACTCCTTTTGAAAAACGCGTGTGGAAACGGTATCAGATCCCCACACCGGCAGTCAGGATGTCGATGCTGAGGAAGAATTTCGCCATTGCGGTGTTTGCCAGCGTCTCACGGCCGATCAGCGCGCCGGCAAACTGCAGCGCCCAGCAGAGCAAAATGCAGTAGGCCGCGCCGTTGATGAGACCCATGACCGCCCCGCCCACATCGTCCAGTCTCGGATGGTTGGGGATGCGGAAGGTGAGATTCGGGATGTTCCCGATGGCCAAAAGCAGCACCAGCACCAGTATGAAGGCGATGACCGTGCCCGCCACATAGGCCAGCCGCTGGCAGTAGATCTGGGCGATGGCCGTTGGGATGTCCGCCAGCTGCTCCTCGCTGTATTCAATGGCCTCCTGGGCCATCTGCTCGGCGGGATCCTGGGCGATGCCGGCGGCACGGAAGGCGGCGGCGCAGAACTCCTGCTTTCTGCCAGGCTCCCGGGTGAGTGCGTCCTTCACGTTCAGATCCGCGTCAAAGCCCAGCTCCGGCATGACGGTGTTCTCAATCTGGGTGTCCACATAGCCCTTGGCGAAGGGATACAGGCCGGAGACGATCTCCCCGGAAAAGGCCGCCGACAGCAGACACGCCAGATACAGCGCCACCACGATGGCGGCCAGATTGGCTGCGCTGAGGATCAGCCCCCGCTTATAACCGCCCCAGGCGGCCAGCAGCAGGATCAAAACACATAGAACATTGATGGCAATCGTCATAACATTCATCTCTTTCTCTTGGAATCAATGGATCAAATCGAAATGGCTTGGGCCGAATAGTCGTAGACCAGAAGGGCTTCGCCGTTTTTCAGCAGGATCGCCTGCTGGACGCCCACGGCGTCGATCTCCGTGGTGCGCAGTTCCTCCAACTGCTGATTGAAAAGTGTCAACTGGCTGCCGCCGCGGACCAGAACCTGCTTGCCGCGCATATCGATGCCGGTGAGCTTTTCCACCGTGTGCTCCCCCAGCACCTTGCCGGAGGAAGAAATGGTGGCGAGGGTGGTGTTGCCGCCGCTGCGGTAGGCCGAGAGCGCCAGAGCGAAGATGCCGCTGTCGCTGACGGAGTAGTCATACAGATGCAGGCCGTTGAAGCTGTATTCCATGTCCTGCACGGCTTTGTCGGTCAAAAGCACCAGACGCTGGTCGCTGAGCACCGCCAGTCGGCTGCCGCTGACCCAGTGGAGATCCAGCAGCACCTCCGGCGCCAGATAGAGGCCCCGCTCGGTCTCGCTGTTCATGGTGAAGATGTGGATCTTCGACCCGCCGCTGCCCGCGCAGAGCACCGCCAGCTCGTGATCCTCGGAGAGGTCGGCATTCAGGAGATAGTCCTCGCCGGAGTACCACTCGTAGACCACGTTGAACTTGTCATCGTAGACCGTGACCATGCCTTTGTAGCCCGGCGACTCCGTACAGACCGCCAGCCAGCCGTCGGAGAGCACCCGCACGGAGATCGCCGCGTTGGCCAGCTCGTGGAGGGTAATGCCGTTTTCCATGTCTGCGGTCAGCAGCGTGACGCCGCCGATGTCGCAGGCCGCGGCATAGTTCCCCGCAGCGCTGACAGCGGGCTCGGACATGGTGGCTGTCTGTCGCGCCACCAGACTGCCGAACTCGTCGAAGATCTGCAGTCCTTCTCCGGAAGCCACGGCCAGACCGCCCTCCATGGCGGCGAACCGCTGCTCGGCACTGCTGTCCAGCGCGTAGGGCGAGGTCTCGATCTCCCCCGTGGGCTCCTTCGGCCGGAACAGCACCAGCGAGAGCACAAACAGCAGCACTGCCACGATCAGCAGCGCCAGCACCAGATACCCGCGCCGGGTCAGTTTTCGTTTTCGTTTTTGTGTCATAGGAAGAATCCTTATCGCAGCATCATTTCTCCCACAACTCCATCGTACCACAGGCGGTTTAAGTATAACCCCTGGGGCGGCATGGTGGGGCCGGTGAGCCGGCGGTCCCGGGTCTCCAGAAGATGCGGGATGTCCTCCGGCCTGAGCTTCCCGTGGGAGGCGTAGACCATGGTGCCCACAATGGCGCGCACCATGTTATAGAGAAATCCGTCGGCGCAGACGGCGACGGTGATCTCCTCCCCCGCCTGCTCCGCTCTGCACCAGTAGACGGTGCGGACGGTGGTTTTGGTCTCGGTGCCCACGCTGCGCACGGCGGCGAAATCGTGGGTGCCCTCGAAGGCCTTGCCCGCCTGCCGCAGCGTCTCGATCTGAAGCGGATAGGGATAGAAGCAGGCCCGATGCTCCAGAAATGCGTTGCGGATGCGGGAGTTGTGGATCTTGTAGATATACTCCTTTTTCAGACAGGAGCCGATGGCGTTGAAGTCCTCGGGGGCCTCCACCGCATCGGTGACAGAGATGTCCCCCGGAAGTCGGGAGTTCACTGCCAGCGGCACCCGGTCAATGGGGATGGTGCAGTCGGTGCGGAAGTTGGCGCAATAGCTGAGGGCGTGCACCCCTGCGTCTGTTCTGCCGCAGCCTGTGACCTTCACCGGGTGGCGGCAGATTTTGGTGAGGGCCTTTTCCAGGGTCTCCGCCACGGTGACCTCGGTCTTCTGCACCTGCCAGCCGTGGTAGGCCGTGCCGTCATAATGGAGTCTTAATGCAATGTTTCTCATAATCCGAAATGCCGCAGCGCGATGACCGCCGCGAGGAACACCACGAACAGCAGCAGGGCGATGGTATCTCTCGCTGCCCAAACAAGCTGCTTCATTCTGGTTCTGCCCTCGCCGCCGTGGTAGCAGCGGCTCTCCATGGCGGTGGCCAGCTCATCAGCGCGTCTGAAAGCCGATACAAACAGCGGTACCAGCAGCGGCAGCAGGGCTTTGGCACGCTGGAAGATGTTGCCCGTCTCAAAATCCGCGCCGCGGGCCTTCTGGGCGGACATGATCTTGTCGGTCTCCTCGATCAAAGTCGGAATGAATCGGAGCGCCATGCTCATCATCATGGACATCTCGTGCACCGGCACCTTGATCTTTTTCAGAGGATTGAACAGCTGCTCCATACCGTCGGTGAGGGCCATGGGCGAGGTGGTGTAGGTCAGCAGGAAGGTGCCCATGATCAGCAGCGTGATCCGCAGCACCATGAAGACGGCTCGGACGACACCCTCTTTCGTGAGGGTCAGGGGTCCCAGCTTCACCAGCGGTGTGCCCGTGGTAAAGAACAGGTTCAAAATCGCGGTGATGATGATAATGACCATCACGGGCTTCAGGCCACGCACCAGGGATTTCAGCGGGATGTGGCTCACGGCGATCATCAGTGCGGTCACCGCGATGACCAGCGCGTAGGAGATATAGCCGTTGGCGGTGAACAGCGCCGCGATATACAGCACCACGATGATCAGCTTGCAGCGGGCATCCAGACGATGGGTGATGGAATCGCCGGGGAAGAACTGGCCCAGGGTGATGTCTTTCAGCATGCGCCCGCCCCCTTCCACGCATCGAGCACCGCGTCTCGAAGCTGGTCCGCCGTGTAGATGCTCTCCGGCAGCTTCACGCCCCGCTCACGAAGGGCTTCTGCGATTCTGGCGGCCTGAGGCACGTCGAGGCCGATCTCCAGCAGCTCCAGCGTGTGGCTGAAGACCTCCGGCGGGGTGCCGTCAAAGGCGATGTGGCCGGAATGGAACACGATCAGCCGATCCGCCAGCCGGGCCGCGTCGTCCATGCTGTGGGTCACCAGCAGCACGGTGGATTCGGTCTCCCGCTTGTAGTCCAGGATGTTCTGCAGAATGTCCCGGCAGCCCGCAGGGTCGAGACCGGCGGTGGGCTCGTCCAGGATCAGCACCTTCGGCCGCATGGCGATGACGCCGGCGATGGCGATCCTGCGCTTCTGGCCGCCGGAGAGCTCCAGCGGGGAGCATTCCATCAGATCGTCGGAGAGCCCCACGAAATGGGCAGCCTCCTTCACCCGCTCGTCCACCTCTTTTTCCGAGAGCTTCATGTTCTTCGGCCCGAAGGCGATGTCCTTGTACACCGTCTCCTCGAAGAGCTGATACTCCGGGTACTGGAACACCAGACCCACGGAAAACCGCACGTCCCGGGTGGCCTCCTTGGAGCGGTGGATGTCCTCGCCGTCGAAATAGACGGTGCCGGAGGTGGGCTTCAGCAGACCGTTCAGGTGCTGGATGAAGGTGCTCTTGCCGGAGCCGGTGTGGCCGATGATGCCCACCAGCTGACCGGGTTCGATATCCAGATTGATTTGGTCGATGGCGACCTTTTCGAAGGGCGTACCCGCGCTGTAGGTGTGCTGCAGCGCCTCCGCCCGGATGATTGGCGTCATAGCTTGCGTTCCTTTATCTTGAAATTGCCGAGGCGATGGCGTCGGCACAGGCGTCGATGTTGAGAATGTCCGTGGGAACCTCCATCCCCGCAGCCTTTAAGCTCTGCAGCAGCGTGGTGGTGGCCGGGGCGGCGAGGCCCTCTTCTTTCAGCAGCTCCGACTGCTGGAACACGTCCTTGGGCGCGCCGTCGGCCACGATGCTGCCCTTGGACATGATGATTAAGCGATCCGCGTCCACGCACTCGTCCATGTGGTGGGTGATGAGCACCACGGTGATGCCCTTTTCTCTGCAGAGGGCGGTGACGGTCTCCACCACCTCGCGTCTGCCGGAGGGGTCCAGCATGGCGGTGGGCTCGTCCAGGACGATGCACTGTGGCTGCATGGCGATGACGCCGGCGATGGCCACCCGCTGCTTCTGGCCGCCGGAGAGCAGGTGCGGCGCGTGCATCCGAAAGCCGTACATGCCCACCTGCTTCAGCGCAGCGTCCACACGCTCCCGGATCTCCTCCGGCGGGACGCCCAGGTTCTCCGGCGCGAAAGCCACATCGTCCTCCACCACGTTGGCGACGATCTGGTTGTCCGGGTTCTGGAACACCATGCCCACCGTGGCGCGGATGCCCAGCAGCAGTTCTTCGTTCTTCGTATCCATGCCGCAGACCGTCACCTTTCCCTCGGTGGGGACCAGGATGGCGTTCATGTGCTTGGCCAGGGTGCTCTTGCCGGAGCCGTTGTGGCCCAGGATGGCGGTGAAGGTGCCACGCTGGATGTCCAGATCGATCCCGTGGAGGATTTCATGATCCTCGCCGGGGTAGGTATAATGCACATTTTCAAAGTGGATGATCGATTCCATAGGTTTCCTCATTTATTCGCAGGTCCAGCGGCAGCTTGCGCCGCAGGGCAGGGCAAGCCCACTGGCAGTGACCGGAAGACCCAGCTCCTGGCTCTCCGTGTGGCCGCCGTATTTCTTGGTGAAAATGCTGTCGCAGACGTAGCCGATGGTGCTGGCGCTGAGACCGGTGGTGTAGGAATTCAGGAGCACGAACAGCGGATCGTCGGACAGAACGCCCCGCACCAGCTCCACGAAGGGCCAGAGGTTCGTCTCCAGCTTCCAGACCTCGCCGCCGGGGCCCCGGCCGTAGCTGGGCGGATCCATGATGATGGCGTCGTAGCGCCTGCCGCGGCGGATCTCCCGCTCCACGAATTTGGCGCAGTCGTCCACGATCCATCTGACCGGCCGGTCGATGACGCCGGAAAGGGCAGCGTTCTCCTTGGCCCAGGCCACCATGCCTTTGGCCGCGTCCACGTGGCAGACGCTGGCCCCCGCCTTCAGGCAGGCAGCGGTGGCGGCGCCGGTATAGGCAAAGAGGTTCAGGACACTGATGGGACGACCGGCGTTCCGGATCTGTTCCATGGCCCAATCCCAGTTCACGGCCTGCTCCGGGAAGAGGCCCGTGTGCTTGAAGTTCATGGGCTTCACGTGGAAGGTCAGATCGCCGTAGCGGACGTTCCAGCTCTCCGGCAGTTTCCCCTTGTCCCACTGGCCGCCGCCGGACTCGCTGCGGGTATACTTCCCCGCCGGGTGCCGCCATCTGGGGTCGTTGCGGCGGGTCTGCCAGATTGCCTGGGGGTCGGGGCGCACCAGAGTATAGTCTCCCCAGCGCTCCAGCTTCTCCCCGGACGAGCAGTCCAGAAGCTCATAATCCTGCCATTGTGACGCGATCCACATAAGCACATCTGCCGGACATGCCGACAATCCTCCAAAATAAAGATATTAAATCATGGTATTATACCACAGCCAGCTTCGAAGGTCAATCTTTTCCACTTGGCGCCAGGTCATCCTATCCCCTTTTCCCATCAAAAAAACCATCCCCGGAAAGTGGGGATGGTTGATTCAGAATCGGAAATAGATGAAGGGGTTGTAGCTGGCGCTGATGAGGCACATGATGCAAAGTACCAGCAGTGCTGCGCAGAGGATGTCCAGTGCCAGCTCGCCCACGGTGCTCTCTCCGAGTTTTTGGATCGGCTTGCGGAACACCGGGAAGGAGCAGAGCAGCGCGACGGGCAAGATCGGCAGCGCCTGCAGCAGATCGGAGCTGGCCGCGATGACGCCCACCCAGTCGGTTTTCTGATACACAAACAGCGTCCGGATGGCGGTTCCCAGATTGCCGAAATCCGTGTGGTAGAACAGCACCCAGCCGACCACCACCAGGAAGAAGGTGTATGCCCAGCGGATCACCGACGGCAGCTTTTTCAGAAGCTTGCCAAGAACCAGCTTTTCCAGCAGCAGAAGCAGCGCATAGTAGAGGCCCCAGAGGATGAAGTTCCACTGGGCACCGTGCCAGAAGCCGGTCAGCGCCCAGACCACCAGGATGTTCAGCACCCAGCGGCTTTTCTTCACCCGGTTGCCGCCCAGCGGGATGTAAACATAGTCCCGGAACCAGCTGGACAGAGAGATGTGCCACCTGCGCCAGAACTCTGTGACGGAGCGGGAGATGTAGGGATAGTCGAAGTTTTCCAGAAAATGAAACCCGAACATCCGGCCGAGGCCGATGGCCATGTCGCTGTAGCCGGAGAAGTCGAAATACAGCTGCAGCGAGTAGCTCAGGGCCGCCAGCCAGAAGGCCCCGGTGCCGAAGATCTCCGGCTTGCCGGCGTAGACCACTTCCGGAATGGCGGCGAGGCCGTTTGCCAGCAGCACCTTTTTCGCAAGGCCGAGAATGAATCTGCGGATGCCCGCAGCGGCGTCGGAGAAGTTTTCATTCCGCTCCCGGATCTCGTGCTCCACAGTCTCATAGCGGACGATGGGGCCCGCGATCAGCTGGGGGAAGAAGCTCACATACAGCAGCAGCGAGAAGAAATTCCGCTGTACCCCCACCTTGCCCCGGTAGAGGTCGATGTCATAGGAGAGGATCTGGAAGGTATAGAAGCTGATGCCGATGGGCAGAGCGATGGCGGGCACATTCCCCAAAGCGGGGATCAGCGCCTTCAGGTTGTCGCAGAAGAAGTTCAGATACTTGAACACCGCGAGATTTGCCACCAGCAGCACCACCGTGACGATCAGCGCTTTGCGGCTGTGGGTTTTCTCGATGGCAAGGCCGCCGAGGTAGCCCTCCAGCGCCGCCAGAAGCAGCAACAACAGCAGCTTCGGCTCGCCCCAGGCATAGAACACCAGCGACGCGATGAGCAGCACGCCGTTGCGCCAGGTACGGTTCCGGCTCAGGAGATACAGCAGCGCCGTGATGGGCAGGAAGGCATAGAGGAAGGTCAGACTGCTAAAGATCATGCTGCGTCCTCCAATCTGAAATCCTCCAGGGTGAAGTACGCCATGCTACCGATCAGCAGCACGTCGGTGATCCCGTGGGCCGCAACATAATCCGAGAAGGAGAAGGGCACGCCGATCTCCCGCTCATAGTTGCGCAGGTCGATGGAATAGGTGTTTTCGTAGGACGAAGCGATCAGCTTCAGCAGCGCGTTGTCATAGCTCTCGCCGATCACCAGCAGATTGCCAGCGCCTGCATTCCCGGTATGGAAGCAGATCTCGCCGTCATCGCCGCCGTAAAAGGAGCCGTAGTTCACCTGCCCGTAGTCGGCCTCCGTGAAGGTGTCGCTCTGGCGGCCGTAGTCCGCCGCCGGGGAACCGTTGATGGTGATTTCCATCGGGGGGAAGTCATATCGATAGGCATAGAACGGTTCGACGAACAGCTCATCCGAGCCGGTGACTTTTGCCTTGCTGCCGGTCATGCCGTCGGCGATGAAATCCAGACTTTGCGGCGCAAGCACAGCGTCCTTGCCCAGCAGCTGCATCACCTGGGTGTAGGCACGATAGGAGCCCGCGTAGTTCCAGTGGTGATCCGTTCTGAAAAACCACTGGCTGTATTCTTCGAAGCTGTCGACCCGGAAGCAGCCTTTGCGCGCCTCCGGCAGATCCAGCGCGTTCAGAATATAATCGGACGCCCCGGTTTTCAGACCGGTGTCCAGCTCGATGTCCGTGTCCTTTTCGATGTAATAGACATAGAAATTCAGCTCCGGATGCTGCGCGAACACGGCGTTGTAGTTCTCAGCTTTCGCATCCAGGTCGCTCTTCCGCTCCTCCAGCCAGGTGGGGAAAAAGGTGATGTAGTCGTCGCCAAAGAGCAGCATATCGTGAAAATGAAAATAACGATTGGGATAGCGCGCGGAAAAACGCTTGAGCACACTCCGCAGATAGCGGTTGGTGGTCTGGTGATAGGTGCGGTTGAGCCCCTGGGCCGCGGGCACCTGATCCGTGAGGGCGGCCTCCAGCGCGTCCTGATACTCCCCATGCATCCACGCGGAAAGAGAGAGCTCCGGCATCTGATTCGCCGTGCGGTTTTCATAGTAGTTGATATCCTTCGGGCGGAGCACAGACAGCGCCAGCGCCAGCAGCATCGCCGCCAGAACGCCAAGCACCACAGCCCGATCCAAATGCTTTTTCAAGGTTCCACTCCTTCCAATCAGAATCAACGCTGGAAATTATACCACGCGGCGCAGTAAAATTCAAACCCGAGACCGCAGAATGCCGCCGAATCTTCCGGTTGTGACTTGACGAATTTCGTGCATATCCGCTATACTGTCCCCAGAAATGCCCCCAAACGGAGGAATGAAGATATGAAACTGCACGAGGAGATCTTGGCCATGGAGTCCGAGGCTGTCCGCATCCGGCGGGCGCTGCACCAGATCCCGGAGATCGGCTTTCAGCTGTTTAAGACCCAGGCCTTCCTGATGGAAGTGCTGGAGTCCTGCCATCCCGACCGGATTGAAAAGCTGGCGGTCACAGGGCTGAAGGTGGTCTTTGAATCCCCCGGCGCCGAGGAGACCATCGCCTTTCGGGCGGACATGGACGGACTCATGAACGAGGAGCAAAACCAGGTCCCCTACTGTTCTCAGCACGAGGGCAAGATGCACGGCTGCGGCCATGACGGACACATGACGGTGCTGCTCCTTCTGGCAAAGTGGATCGCCGCCCACAGAAGTGAAGTCAAGCGGAACGTGGTGCTGCTGTTCCAGCCGGGAGAAGAGGGCTGGGCCGGCGCCAGACGGATGATCGAGGACGGCGCTTTGACGAACCCGAAGGTGGACCGCATCTACGGTCTGCACCTGTGGCCCACGGTTCCCAAGGGCAAGATCGGCCTTCGGTGGGACTATCTCATGGCCCAGACCAGCGATTTTGAGATCACCGTACACGGAAAGAGCGCCCACGCCTCTACCCCGCAGATGGGCGTCGACGCCATCGTGGTGGCGGCGGAGATGATCACCATGCTCCAGACCGTCATCACCCGGGAGACTGACCCCCATCAGGATGCTCTGCTGACCCTCGGGAAGATTTGCGGCGGCACCAGCCACAACGTCATCGCCGAGGAGGTGCGCATCAGCGGCACCCTTCGAACCTTCAGCGACGACCTGTTCCAGCAGATGATCCGCAAATGCACCGCCCTGATCCAGGGGCTGGAGATCGCCACCGGGGCAAAGATCGAGGTGCACCGCCGGGTGTATTATCCCTGCGTGAAGAACCCCAGAGCTCTGGTGGAGCAGCTCTACGGCGTGCTGGACTCCATGGAGGACACCGTTCTGGTGGAGCCCGCCATGGCCGCCGAGGACTTTTCCGAGTATCAGAAAGAGGTGCCCGGCGTATTCTGCTGGCTCGGCATTCAGGGCGGAAGAGGCGGCGCGGCGCTGCACAACACGAAGTTTGACTTCGACGAGGACGTGCTTCTCACCGGCGTCGAGCTGTTTCGAAGGATTCTCACTGCCTGAGCTCATACAGATACAAAAAACTGCTGCGATTGCAGCAGTTTTTATTTTCTGCAGATGTTGGATGTGATGCCGCTGAGGGCTCTGGCAGCCTCCATATCCATGGAGTGGCTGCGGGCCACGTCGGCAAGGGAAAGCATCCCCACCAGTTTTCCGTCCCGTACCACCGGGAGGCGGCGGATCTGCTCCGCGTGCATTTTTTCCAGCGCCTGCTGCACGTCCTCCGATGGCTCCGCGGTGACGGCGCCTCTCGACATGATCGCCTCCACCGGGGTTGCAGCCGGATCCAGCTTCGCCGCCACGCAGCGAATGGTAATGTCCCGGTCCGTCAGCATCCCTACCAGTCTGCCGCGGCCGTCGCACACCGGCATGACGCCAATGTTTCTCGCTCGCATCAGCTGCGCCGCGCTGCTCACCGGTTCCCTGGTCTCCACCAGGACCGGATCCTTTGACATGAGCTCCTGTACCTGCATGGTGATCCCTCCTTTGAAGGGAGTATGGACAGAATCCAATGCAAATAAACAGGAAACCTCCCCACCTGTTACAGTAAGGAGGTATAAAATCAATGTCCGGTGACTTCGAGGATCTTCGATCTGGAGAAATCGGCCAGCTCCTTGGTCTTGGTGGCTTTTACCGTCTCTGCGTCGATCACGTCGAGGATCTTCAGCTCCACATCGGTCTTGCGGAAGGGGAAATGCCCCTTGAACACCTGCTCGCTGCCGGTGATGGCGGATACCACCACGGGGACCTTTGCCTTCTGCGCAGCCTTGAAGGAGCCGGCGTGGAACTCCTGCAGATCGCCGGTTCTGGTGCGGGTACCCTCGGGGTAGATGCCATAGGAGCAGAGATGGTTTTTCATGTTTTCCGCGGCGGCGTTGATGGTCACCAGGGCGTTGCGGGCATTCTCCCGGTCGATGCCCAGGAACCCGCAGCGATAGGCCGCCCGTCCCAGGAACAGCTTGTAAATGTTCTCCGGCTTGGATACAAAGGCCATGGAGCGGTCTTTCAGCGCTGCCATGGTCATCAGGGGATCCACCAGAGACCGGTGGTTGCAGACCAGCAGGAATTCGCCCTCCGGCAGCTTTTCCTTGCCGGTGATCTTCCATCTGACGCCCAGAATCGCCAGCGCATAGTCAATGAAAATCAGCACCTGGCTGTGATAAAACGGTGAAATATCCTTATACTCCCGGTCCATCGGAACCATCATACAGATGATCCAGACAAACAGCAGATAGATCAGGTTGAAACCCAAAAAGGCGCCCAGTAAAATCAGCAGCGTCCACCAGCCGGTATGGGCAAAAATCAACGCTGCGGCAGCCACCAGCAGCGCCGGGATCCACAGAAGATAGAACAGCAAGAGGTTTTCCTCCTCATCGATTCGACATTGCCTCTATTATATCCCTTCCCCCGCCTGAGTTGTGAACAAATTGAAAACGCTTTCGGAATTCCCGTAATTTTGTAATAAGAACTATAGAAATTTATCATAGAATCTGATAAAATATCAGAAACGAAAGGGGGCGTTCACCGTGGCAGAGCAATTCAGTGAAAAAGACATTTTTATCAAAAATATCATCAGCATGCTGCATGCAAAAAAGCTGCAGCCCGGGGAGCGTCTTCCCACCGAAAGCGAGCTGGCAGCCCAGTACGGCATCAGCAAAACCAACGTCCATCTGGGGATTCAGAAGCTGGAGCGTCTCGGCTTCGTCCGGGTGGTCCCCAGGCACGCGATCTACATCAACCCGCCGGAGGAGCTGAGTCTGGAAGCCATCGACGCGCTGTTTCAGTATCTGGATCACATCCCCGAGCGACCGGTGATCGAGGCGCTTTTGGAGATGCGCCGCATGATGGGCGTCAGTATGATCCACGGACTCTCCAACCGGCCGGATCCGGAAAAGCTTGAACGCATCAACGTGCTGTTGGATCAGTTAAGTGAAGCGGTAAACGCCGGAAAAGCAGAAGCGCGGGAGAAAGCGCTTCTGGAGCTGCTGTCCTTCCTTTACCGAGGCGCAGGAAACGCGCTGTTTCCGCTGCTGCTGCACTCCCTGCACAACTCCATGACCCAGGCGGTGCACTACATCAGCCTTTATTCTGATCCTCAGGTAATGGTGTCTGTCTATCGCCAGATGAAGGAGCACATTCTTGAAGACGACCAGGAGGCGGCGGTTCAGGTCTGGTCTGACTGGAACGAAAAGATGACAAGGCTCTTTCTCCACAGATTGTACGGAGATGAGTAAAATCTTGGCCAACAGCTGAAAACTCCCCCTGCCCAAATCGGCAGAGGGAGTGTTTTTTATGGCTGGAGCGGAACAAATACGCCATGCTGCTCCAGAACCCACTGGAGCCGGTCGCGGTTCAGCGCTCCGAGGCCATACAGGTCAAGAGGCAGCGCGGCAAAATAGTTCCCCGCAGCATCGTAGAGCTTCTGCCGAAACAGCGGCTGTCGAACGCGCACCTCCGACAGCGGACATGTCCTGCTTCCGAGCGGCGACCAGCAGATCAGGTTATCGCCCTCGACGCGGAGAAACAAAGTTACGCGAAAATGCTCCGGCGTCGCCCGCCCCGAAAAGTGCGGCGGGATATTGCGCTGGTGCACAAGCTCATTAAGCCGTTTGGACCCCGGCAGATTCGACGGGACTTTAATAACGCGCGCTCCGCAATATAAACAGAGTTCCGGTCCAAAGCGCTGCCATATCCTTCGAAAGGCCGTAACCTCTGACCAGGAAAAGGAGATCGTCTTTTTCTCCTTCGTGCGAAAAGAAACCTGATCACCCCGCAGCATCAAATACTGCGCCCGTTCCTCACGTCCAAGAAACGTGGAGCAAAGAACCAACACGACCCCTGCCGCAAGCGCAAGCCATCTGC
>CADCQK010000098.1 GCA_902803575.1 Oscillospiraceae bacterium | reverse complement strand
TTGTAGGGCGGGGACCTGTGCCCCGCCGCGTTGAATGTGCTGCCCATGTAACGGCGGGGCACAGGTCCCCGCCCTACGGTGGATCATTGTAGCTCCCCGATAAACTAAAATTTGCAATCCTTTCCCACACTACTCCGCCACCGGGTATTTCACCGTATCGTCATAGTGCCACCACTCACCGCTGTATCCGGTGAAGCCGGCGGCGGTCATGGCATCTTCCAAAAGCTGCGCGTTGGCTGCCGCAGCGGGGGAGACGTCGGAGTAGTCCCGGTCGCAAAGACCGGTGAAATCATCAAATCCCGAGGGCATTTCCACCGGCGTGCCGTCTGTCGCGACCAGCGTGACGTCCACGGTGCAGCCGCGGCTGTGGTTGGAATATCCGGTGTAGGGATTGGCCACATAGGTGCTGTCGGGGCAGATCTCCCACAGCCTGAACTGCGCGCTGGGCGGGCGATAAGCGTCCCAGATTTTCAAGCCATAGCCCTGTTCCGTCAGGATCGACTGGGCTGCGGCCAGCTTTTTCGCGGTTCCGTATCGCAGTTGCGGTTCATCGAAGTCATAAATCACCGCGCCGGTGAAATTGTCTTCGGTGGCATAATGCAGCTCCGCCAGAATCGTCGGATCCACGTCTTTGACATAGACCATGGCGTCGTCGGCAGGTTCCGGTGTGGGTTCCGGCGTCGGCATGGGCGTAGGACTCGGTGTCGGCGCAGCGGTTGGTACGGTCGTTGTCTCAACCGGAACAGACGGCACCGGATCCGGTTTCGCACATCCCGTTAGCAGAAACATCAGCGCGATGGCGGCCAACAGGTTTTTCTTCATCTTTTTACCTCAAAGGAATTGTATCACTTCAAAAGGAGTCTCCCATGGATCTGACGAACCCCTCAGAATTAAAGACGCTGTTGACCCGCCACGGGTTTCACTTTTCCAAGGCCATGGGGCAGAATTTCCTGATCGCCGCCTGGGTGCCGGAGCGGATCGCCGAGGAATCCGGCGTGGACTCTGAGACCGGCGTGCTGGAGGTGGGCCCCGGCGTGGGCTGCCTCACCAGAGAACTGTCCCAAAGGGCAGGGAAGGTGCTGGCGGTGGAGCTGGACCAGCGGCTGCAGCCGGTGCTGGCGGAAACCCTCGCGGGCTGTGAGAACACGGAAGTGCTCTTCGGCGATGTGCTGAAGCAGAATCTGCCGCAGCTGGTCCAAGAGACCTTTCCCGGTCTGCGCCCCGCGGTCTGCGCGAATCTGCCCTACAACGTCACAAGCCCGCTTTTGACCGCCTTTCTGGAGGCGGGCTGCTTCGACACCGTCACCGTCATGGTGCAGCGGGAGGTGGCCCATCGCCTCTGCGCCAAGCCGGGCACCGCGGACTACGGCGCCTTCACCGTCTTCACCCAGTGGCACGCGGAGCCGGAGATCCTCTTCGATGTATCGCCCGGCTGCTTTCTTCCGGCACCGAAGGTCACCAGCAGCGTGGTGCATCTGAAGGTGCGGCAGACACCGCCGGTTTCGGTGCAGAGCGAAAAGCGGTTTTTCCAGGTGGTGCGCGCAGCCTTCAATCAGCGGCGCAAAACTCTGGTGAACGCCCTCTCCGCCGGGCTCAATGACGTGACCAAGGAGCAGGCGGCGGAAGCGATCCGAGCCTGCGGCTTCGACGAGCGGATCCGCGGCGAGGCCCTCAGCATCGAACAGTTTGCCGCCATTTCGGATCAACTCACATAAGAAAAAACCTTCTCAGATTTCTGAGAAGGTTTTTTGTTTGTTTAGGGATTTGCCGTTGCAGTCGGCTCAGCGCTGGGCGCCGCAGAGGGGGCCGGGGTGGCCGTGGGCTTCGGCTTCGGCGTTGCGGTGGGTGCGGGAGTCGCAGTGGGCTCCGGCGTCTCGTCGCTCACGACCTCGATGGTGGGGAGCTGGAGTCCCAGCTCTTCCGCGATGGGCTCATAAGCCGGCTGGATCTGGGTGTTCCAGGTCTCAATGATGGCGTCGCCGTCATAGTGGTCATAGAGCGTGTCCCAAACCCGCTCGGGGCTGCCGCCCAGGAGCAGGCCCACACCGAGGATCAGCTCGCCGATGATCAGGATCGCCAGGGCGATATAGAGGATGACTTTCCATGCCTTTCTCATTCGACGGGCACCTCCTTCCGGGTGAAGCGCACGCCGCCGCGGGTGATCAGACGGACCCACCCGAAGGTGACCTTGATCAGGAACCAGATGGCGAACCACAGCAGCACAAACGCGATGGCAAAGACCGAGAGGCCGGCGCCAAGCACCAGCAGCATGTCAGCCACCACGGTGAAGCCCACGAATGCGGAGCTGATGACGCCGACGGCAGCGGCCACAGCGGCCACGCCCACAGCCAGCAGCACCAGGCTGATCGCAAACAAAGCAAGGAAGATCGGCAGTCCGATCACGATGCCGGGAACCAGCAGATACAGGAACACACGCCAGCCGATGACGCGGGTCCTGGTGGCAGGCGCGACTTCGAACTCCATTTCAGCGGGGGACTCGGTCACGTCAAAGGAATCGCTGCCGTCACTCTCGTCGGCGCGGCGCAGGGCCTCAGCCAGATCGGGAACGTTGGCGGCTTCCGCCTCGGCCTCCGCCTGGAACGCCTCTGCCTCGGTGGCCTCGACCACTTCTTCGACTTCCTCGACAACGGCTTCCGGCTCAGAAAATGCAGTCTCGAAGGCGGCCTCGATGGGATCGGCCTCCGCTTCCGCCTCGCCGGTCTCCTGGAGAACAGCGCTCTCGATCTCCGCCAGAAGCTCGTCCGATGCGGCGGGCTCGGCCTCGATCACAGGCTCCTCCTGAACAACTTCTTCCAAAACCGCATCGACGGCTTCCGCTTCGTCATAGTTGGAGACGGGAAGCTCGTCCTCGAATGCCGCCTCGGGCAGGATGTCATCTTCATATTCCGCCTCGGGAAGCTCTTCATCATAAGCGGATTCGGGGAATTCCTCCTCGTCCGCCTCGACGGGCTCCTCTGCGGGCGCTTCATCCACGGGCTCCGGCTCAACGACCGGTTCGGGCTCCGGCAGCACCTCAGGCTCCGGCTCCACAGGCGCGTCAGATTCAGCCTCCGCCTTTTTGTTGTCCGCAAAGCGGATCAGGGCGACGGCCACTTTTGTGGGGCTGCCGATCTGTTCGATCAGCGCCTGTTCATCTTCTGCGGCGTCAAACATCTGCTCCATCTGGACGATCAAACGCTCACGGGTCTCACCGTCGGTGATGAGTTCCAGCAGGTTGCTGACCTCCGCCATATAACTCTGTCGGTTGATACCTGTCACCTCCATTGCGGCATGCCGGGCATGCCTTGGGTTCTTATATTATATTGCAAGAAAGAGGTTCGGTCAAGAGTGAAAATGAAATCTTCTGTCGGCCGGAGGCTTTTTTCGCCGTGAATGCTTGACAACGCTGGGCAGATTTACTAAAATACATTAGTTAACTTCAAGCGAATCTCAATAAGGAGTTTTTGATTATGGCTAAGGATAAGAAAGTCGAACAGATCACCGATATGGAGGTGGATTTCGCCCAGTGGTTCACCGACGTGTGCACCAAGGCGGAGCTGGTGGACTACTCCGGCGTGAAGGGCATGTTCATCCTGCGGCCCTACGGCTACGCGATCTGGGAGAACATTATGCACATTCTGGACGCGAAGTTCAAGGCCACCGGCCACGAGAACGTCTCCATGCCCATGCTGATCCCCGAGAGCCTGCTTCAGAAGGAGAAGGACCACGTGGAGGGCTTCGCCCCCGAGTGCGCCTGGGTCACCCTCGGCGGCAGCGAGGAGCTTCCGGAGAAGCTCTGCGTCCGTCCCACCAGCGAGACCCTCTTCTGTGAGCACTGGAGCCACATCGTCCACAGCTGGCGCGATCTGCCCTGCCTGTACAACCAGTGGTGCAGCGTCATGCGCTGGGAAAAGACCACCCGTCCCTTCCTCAGAGGCCGTGAGTTCCTCTGGCAGGAGGGCCATACCCTCCACGCCACCGAGGAGGAAGCACGCGCCGAGACCCTCCAGATGCTGGAGATCTACGCCGAGACCCTGGAAAAAGAGATGGCCATGCCGGTCATCCGCGGCAACAAGACCGACAAGGAGAAGTTCGCCGGCGCGGAGAACACCTACACCGTCGAGTGCATGATGCACGACCACAAGGCCCTCCAGAGCGGCACCAGCCACTACTTCGGCGACGGCTTTGCCCGGCAGTTTGACATCACCTTCACCGATAAGGACAACCAGCAGAAGTATCCCTTCCAGACCTCCTGGGGCCTGTCGACG
>CADCQK010000097.1 GCA_902803575.1 Oscillospiraceae bacterium | reverse complement strand
GAACCCATAAAACGGCTCCTTTGATCCGGAATCTTCCCAATTACCAAAACAGGGTATGCAGCTGCATACCCTGTCAGTTTACTTCAAATGAGTTGGTTCGTCAATCCATGACACCGTCGTTGGCGACGAAGGTGAGGAAGGTGGCCTTATCGGTGAGGATGTAGGCGCCCATCTCCTCGGCCATCACCAGGCAGGCGCCCATGCCGGCGTTGGCAGAGGTGTACCAGTCGGAGTAAGCCTCGAAGGTGGTGGGATCGTCGGTGATGCCCAGGCTCTCGGGCCAGAGGGAGAGCTCCTTGGTGTGGGTGCCGGAGCCGTCACCGCGGCTGACGAAGGGATACTTGCCGTCGGCGATTGCGGCGAAGGCGGTGAGGACATCCTCGGCGTCCTTCACACCGGCGGGATCCTCCTGGGGACCGCAGAGCACGAAATAGTTGTACATGTAGGTCATGCGCTCAGACTCCATGCCGTCCAGAACGTAGGCGAAGCCCTCCTCGACGAAGGCCTCCTCCTGGGCCTTGGCGTGGACCAGGATCAGATCGGCGTTGCCCATCTTGGCGTTGGCAATGGCCTTGCCGGTGCCGGCGGAGAAAACTTCGACTTCATAGCCGTACTTCTCCTCGAACATGGGCAGCAGGTAGCCCAGCAGACCGGAGTCGTTGACGCTGGTGGTGGTGCTCAGACGGACGAGCTTGGTCTCTTCGGTGGCCTCGGGGATCTCGGCAGTGGAGATCGGGCGGTCCTCCTTGAGATAGAACAGGTACTCGCCGTACTCGGCATAGCCGTACTCGGCGGCGGCAGCCTCGCCCTCTTCGCTCAGCAGCCAGTTGATCAGCGCGGCAGCGCCGACGGTGTTCAGCTGCACGTCAGAGACGGCGTTCCCGTCGGCGTCCACGAAGGGAGCGTCGGGATTGACCGCCATGAGGGTGTAGTTGTTGATCATGCTGTCGTCCGCTTCCTTCAGGATTACGGTGTTCAGCGTGGTCTCCGGGGCGGCGGCCTCTTCGACAGCAGAGCCTTCCGGCTCGGCGGCGGGCTTCGATGCGGCGCAGGCGCACAGGGCGAAGACCATGACCAGAACCAGAAGCAGGGATAGATACTTCTTCATTTTGTTTTTCCTCCTGACAAAATGTGTTTTTTCAAGCCGTTTCGGCATGAAAAAAGGCCTCTTTACAGACCCAGTCGGACACAGGTTCCCCTGTGCCCATCTGGCTCCGGAAAGAGGCTCGTCCACCCGATTTCGGATCAATTCGACCCCATTCTAACACTCTGTAAATAGGAATGCAAGGAAAAAATGGATGTTAAAGTTTAAACATCTGCGCGAACTGGACTGTATGGTTGCGAAATGAGCTGAAAAATGGGAAATCTTCCTCTGTTCAAAATGAATAAAGTGCGTTATAATCAAATGAAATACACCGATTCGAGGTGATCGTAAATGACCAATTATTGCGGTTATATGGGCAAAGTTGTGCTTTTGGACCTTGACGCGAAAACCACAACGGAGTATCCTTGGAGTGACCGGGATCGGGAGCTGTACATCGGCGGCAAGGCCATGGCCTCCAAAGTTCTGTACGACAACCTGACCGGATCGGAGGATCCCTTCGGGCCGGAGAACCTGATCGTCATTTCCACCGGTCCGCTGACCGGCACCGGCGCCCCCAGCTCCAACCGGTTCGACATCTCGGCGCTGAGCCCGCTGACGGGCATCACCACCAGCTCTAACTGCGGCGGCAACTTCGGCCACTATCTGAAGAAGGCCGGCATGGACGCGCTGATCATCCGGGGCAGGTGCGAGACGCCCACCTGGATCGAGATCGAGAACGACAAGTTCACCTTCCACGACGCATCAGACCTCTGGGGCATGCGCACCACGGAGACCCAGGAGGCCATGCAGGCGAAGCTGGATGAAGCTGCGGGGAAGAAGGTGCGCGGCGGTATGCTTGCCATCGGCCCCGCGGGCGAAAATCTGGTCCGCTATGCCTGCGTCATGTCCGGCGAGCGCGCGGCAGGACGCGGCGGCGTGGGCGCGGTCTTCGGCAGCAAGAACATCAAGGGCATGACCGTCACCGGCACGGCCATGGCCTCGGTGCACGACAAGGACAAGACCGGTGCCTTCCACAAAAAGTGGGTGAACAAGATCCGGAACCACCCCATCACCGGCGAGCGGCTTCCGAAAGAGGGCACGGCGACGCTGCTGAACCCCATGAACGACCACAGCATCCTGGCCTCCCACAACTTTGAGTACGGCACCTACGAGTACCACGATGACATCAGCGGCGAGACCCTGGCCAACACCCTCCACGTGGGCAACAACGGCTGTCTCACCTGCCCGATTCGCTGCTCCAGACGTGTCCCGGTGGAGGGCAAGATCGTCAAGGGGCCGGAACTGGAGACTCTGGGCCTGCTGGGCAACAATATTGACAACAACAACCTGCAGCAGATCTGCGACTGGAACTACACCCTCGACGAGCTGGGCATGGACACCATCTCCGCCGCCGGCACCGTGGCCTGGGCCATGGAGGCCAACGAAAAGGGCATTTGGAGCTGCGGTCTGGAGTTCGGCAAGACCGAGAACGTCAACCAGATCTTCGAGGACATCGCCTTCCGAAGAGGCGTGGGCAACGAGCTGGCCGAGGGCAGCAAGCGTCTGAGCGAGAAATACGGCGGCACCGAGTTTGCCATCCAGTCGAAAGGCATGGAGCTCTCCGCCTATGAGCCCCGCCACGCGGTGGGCCAGGGCCTGGGCTACGCGGTCTCCAACCGCGGCGGCTGCCACTTAAACGGCGGCTACCTGGTGGTGCTGGAGGGCCTCGGCATGAACGTCAACGGTCTCAAGACCGGGGCGAAGGCCGATCTGTGCATGTTCATGCAGGATCTGATGGAGAGCGTCTCCATGGGCGGCCAGTGCCTGTTCACATCGTTTGCGGTATTCCCCGGCTTCACGGTGGAAGGCCACAAGAAGTGGTACAACCGGATCATCAACGCCGTGGTGCCCTTTGTGGGGCCCTTCGTGCGGATCCTCAACCGGTTCCCGGAGATCGCCTGCTTCCATCTGCCGCTGGTGCCCTATTCCTATGAATATCCGAACATCATCGGCATGAAGATGACTCTCGGCAAGCTGATTCGCGCTGGCGAGCGCAGCTACAACGTGGAGCGCGCGGTAAACGCCCGCTTCGGCGTCTCGGCGGAGAACGACAAGCTGCCGAAAAAGCTCACGGACGCGCTGCAGGATCCCAAGAATCCCAAGACCCGCGTGCCCCTTGAGAAAATGAAAAAGGTCTATTACCGTGCCAGAGGCTGGATGAAAAACGGACTTCCCAGCGACAAAAAGCTCAAGCGTCTCGGCATCCGGCACGGCAGTGTAGAAAAAAGAGAAGGGAGTAGTATCATGAGTTTTCTGAGAAATGCCTACTACCGCGTGTACCAGTTTATCTTCAACATCGGCGCCCACTTCCTGTACTGGCGCAGACCCATCCAGGTCTCCGGCATCGGCAGCGCAGAGAGAATCCCCGAGATCCTGAAGGATGAGGGCGTCACCAAGGCCCTGATCGTCACCGGCCCCAGCGTCGGCAAGCGTCTGGCGCCCATCGTCACCGCCGCTCTGGACAAAGCCGGCATCAGCTGGGTCATGTTCGCCGAGGTGGAGGCCAACCCCAAGGTCAGCACCGTGGAGAAGGCCCGCAGCATGTATGTGGAAAACGGATGTAACGGCTTCATCGCCATCGGCGGCGGCTCCCCCATGGACTGCGCCAAGGCCGCGGCTGCCCGCATCGTGCGCCCGCGGAAAACCGTCGGCCAGCTGGGCGGCCTGCTGAAGGTTCTGAAGAAGCTGCCTCCCTTTGTCGCCGTGCCCACCACCTCCGGCACCGGCTCTGAGACCACCATCGCCGCCGTCATCACCGACGCCGAGACCCACCACAAGTACGCCGTCATGGATCTGCAGCTGGTGCCGAAGTACGCCGTGCTGGATCCCGAGATGACCCGCGGTCTGCCGCCGAAAATCACCGCTGCCACCGGCATGGACGCGCTGACCCACGCCGTGGAAGCTTACGTCTGCTGGACCTACAACACCAAGGAGAGCCTCCAGTGCGCTGAGGAGGCCACCGTGGCCATCTTCAAGTATCTGGAGCGCGCCTATCAGAACGGCGACGACATGGAAGCCCGTACCGAGATGCTGATCGCCTCCTTCAAGGCCGGCTTCGCCTTCACCCGCGCCGGCGTCGGCAACGTCCACGCCATCGCCCACACCCTGGGCGGCCTGTACAATACCCCCCACGGCCTGGCCAACGCGGTCATCCTGCCCATCGTTCTGGAGGACTACGGCGAGGCGGTCTATCCGAGACTCAGCCGTCTGGCGGAGCTCACCGGCGTCTGCACCAGCGGCACCCAGCAGCAGAAGGCCGAGGCCTTCATCAAGGAGATCCGCGCCATGAACCAGCGCATGGACATCCCCACCGGCTTCGACCATATCCAGGAGAAGGACATCCCGCAGATGATCACCTGGGCGCTGAAGGAGGCCAACCCCTTCTATCCCGTGCCGGTCATCTACGACCGCGCCCGCTGCGAGAAGGTCATCCGCCGCATCATCAACGAGGCATAAGCCATACAACACAAATGAAAAAGAGACGGACTGCGGTCCGTCTCTTTTTTTGTGATTTGGACAGTTTTTGAAATTATGTCCAAAGAGAAAGGCAAAACAACCGGAATCGTCATCGAATGAAAAACGGCGTTTTTGTGAATATTTGAGAATCGTTTTTCAACCGATTGACGCGGTTTTCCTGTTTTTTTATAATACAAAAGATGCGGTTTTGTCTCATGTCTCCGGCGGCGCTGTCTTGCGGAACTGTTCGGATTTCTGATAGGAGCGCAGAATGGCGTCTGCCGTGGCAAGAGCCACAGATTTGCTGAGCGCTTCGAATTCCTCCCAGGGCATGGGGTCCTTTTTTTCCAGCCACCAGATGTAGCCGTCAAAGAAGGCATAGACGTACCGGCGGATCACGAACCGCGCGGTCTCTTCGTCTGGGAAGATGTCGCCGAAATCATTCATGATCAGCGGGAAGAGCTTTTCAAAGCAGAAGGCCCGGAAGGAGTTCTGCCCGGTGAAGACGAAGGCGTTGCAGTAAAACTCCGGGTCGGCTCTGAGGGATCTCAGAATGTCCGGGTAGTACTCCCAGATGGACTTCTCCGGGCGCACGTCCACGAAGCGGCAAAATTCATAGTCGTAGATCCACTCCACCAGATCGTATTTGTCTTTAAAATACCGATAGAAGCTGCGGCGGCTGACCCCGGCTTTATCAAGGATCTGGGTGGTGGTGATCTTCTCGATGGGCATGGAGCGCATCAGCGCCTTCATGGCCTCCGCGATGGCCAGCTTGTTCTGTTCCGACTCGGACATGGGCTCACCCCGCTTATGAATCATTCTATTCAGTATTGTATCGTTTCACGGGCTGATTGTCAAAGAAAATCATGTCATCCGGGACACTTGGTGGCACAGAAATGTTATTCTGTGTCAGGAAATGTGCGATAACCAGATTGCGAACCGAAAACCTGTCTGTTAAAATAAGACCATGCATCTTTTGATACGCCTGTAATGGATTTCGAGCCTGCGCAGCCTAAGCCAGTGTCGGTATGGCGGCAGGCCGTGTGCCGGTACACACCGGGGCGCCGCTGGAAACGGCTGCGCCTTCCACAGTGAAAAGAGATCTGACTTTTGAAACAAAGGAGGATTTTCTATGGGCGAATGGAAGAAAACACAGTGCGGCATCTGCGGCGTCAGCTGCGGCCTCGAGGTGGAAGTGGAGGACGGCAAGATCATCTCCTCCAGACCCGATCCCGACAGCCCCCGCAGCCACGGCTACGCATGTCGCAAGGGCCGCAACAACAAGTATCTCGTGCACCACGGCGACCGTCTGGATTACCCCATGAAGCGGGTCAACGGCGAGCTGCAGCGCATCAGCTGGGATCAGGCGATCCTGGAGATCGGCAGCAAGCTGCGCAGCATCGTCGATCAGTACGGCCCCCGCGCTGTCTGCGGCATCGGCGGCGCCTCCGGCGGCGGCCAGAGCGAGCTGATCTTCCTCAAGGCCCTCATCAATGGCCTGGGCGGTCAGTACATCTTCAATCCCATCGGCTTTGAGTTCTTGGGCAACTGGTGGAGCCACGGCAAGATCTTCGGCGATCAGGTCTGCTTCACCGAGCCGGACGACGTGGGCGTGGAGACGCTGGTGCTCTGGGGCTCCAACTCCTTCGTCACCCACCAGATGTGCGACGCCAGAAAGAACATCCGCGACGCCGCTGAGAGCCCGGATCGGAAGCTGGTCGTTATCGACCCCCGCATGTCCGAGTCTGCCCGCATGGCGGATATCCACATCGCCAACCGTCCCGGCTCCGACGCCATCATGCTCAAGGGCCTCATCGCCCTGATCCTCCGCAAGGGCTGGGAGAACAAAGAGTACTGCAAAAAGTACGTCAAGGATCTGGACAAGATCCGCCCCTGGTTCTACACCACGAATATTGAAGAATGTTTCCGCGTGGCGGGCGTCACCTATGAGGAGATGGAAAACCTCGCCAAGGTGCTCACCACCACCAAGTGGGGCTGCCACCAGGATCTGGGCATTTTCTGCGGCCGCCACAGCACTCTCTGCAGCTATCTGATCGTCATGCTGGAGGTCATCTGCGGCGTGGCGCTGGTGCCCGGCGCCACCATTGTGCACGAAGCCTGGGCTGCCCGCGGCGAGACCATCCATGAGGATACCGATCCCAAGGTCTGGCGCACCCCGGTCACCAACCGCTTCCCGGTGCTGGAGACCTTCCCCTCCTGCGTCATGCCGGTGGAGATGCTCTCTGACCGGCCCGACCGCATTCGCGCCGCCATCCGCACCCTGGGCGCGCCCATGCGCTCCTATCCCGACTCCAAACTGGTGGAAGAGGCCTTCAAGAACCTTGACCTGCTGGTGGTCTGCGACATCGCCTGGACCGAGGACTGCGAGTACGCCGATTACGTCCTGCCCGCCAAGAGCCAGCTGGAGCGCTATGAGTTCAACGCCTTCCAGATGAACTTCCCCGAGTGCGTCATGACGCTGCGTCCCCCCGTCCTTGAGGAGACCGTGGGCGAGCGCCGCGATATGTGCGACGTGTTCATCGAGATCATGAAGGTGGCCGGCGCCCTGCCGAAGCTGCCCAAATGGTTCTACAAGGCCGGCGAAAAGGCTGTCGAGACCGGCGACCGCATGCCGTACCTCTTCGCGCTGCTGGCATACCTCGGCGGCACCGGCATGAAGCATTACGCCATCCGCACCGCCATCCTGGGCGAGACCCTCGGCAAGCCCATGGGCTCCGCCACCAAGGCCGTCTCCTGGGGCGCGCTGATGACCACCCCCATGGCTGCCGGACTCTCCGCCAAGGCAAAGAATCCGAAGCTGGGCTTCCATCCCATCATGGAGAAAATGCCCGCCATGGACAACTTCTGCGCACTGGACGCCGCTTTTGAGCAGGTTTTGAAGCACCCGGAAGGCGCAGTGGTCGGCATCGCGGACAATGACAAGCCGGAGTCCTATCTCCGCCAGCATGTAAAGCACAAGGATCACAAGATCCACCTCTACTGCGACGAGATCTTCGAGGCCGTCATGAACCTGACGCCCGAGAAGGAGGCCGAGGCCATCACACCCACGGAGGAGTTCCCCTTCATCATGTCCTCCGGTCGCCACACCGAGGACGGTCTGAACTCCATGACCCGTTACATGAAGAACATGAACCGCTACCACAGAAGCTACTACACCTTCCTCGTGAACCCCGACGACGCCAAAGAGCTGGGCTTCGAGGACGGCCAGATGGTCCGCGTGACCACCCCGGGCGGCACCGCCGAGATCCCGGTGGAGATCAGCTATCAGGTCAACCGCGGCTACATGATGTTCCCCCACCACTACGGCCTGAAGTTTGAAGGCGAGGTCGAGGGCGTCAGCGGCGGACATGTCTTCAACTGGGACAACATGGACGAGATCACCGGCAACCCGTGCGTGCGCTTCGTGCCCTGCCGGGTCGAGGCAGTCTGAAGGAGGTGCTGATCATGGCAAATGTGAAACTGACCATCAACGGCATTGCCGTTTCCGTCCCCAGCGGGACCACCATTCTGGACGCGGCCAAATCCGCCGGCGTCCGCATCCCCACCCTCTGCGCCTATGAGGGCATGGGCCCCCACGCCAGCTGCAGACTCTGCATCGTGAACGTGAAGGGCGACGAGAAGGAAAAGCTCGCCTGCGCCGTCAAGGTTGCGGAGGGCATGGAAGTCACCACCGACAGCGAAGCGCTGTTTGAAAAGCGGAAGGCCACCCTCACTGAGATGTTCCGCCAGCACAAGGTGGACTGCCACCACTGTGCCCGCGTGGGCGGCTCCAGAATCGAGGATCTGGATCCCTGGTTCTGCGAGAACTGCTTCTACTGCGACTGCCAGCGGGACGGCTTCTGCGAGCTGCAGGCTCTGGCGCGGGAGTTCGGCATCAGCCAGCTGCCCTTTGAGCCCCAGCAGAACGATTTCGCGGAGGATTGCTCCACCGACGTGATCCTCAGAGATCCCAACAAGTGCGTCAAGTGCCGCCGCTGCGTGGATGTCTGCAAGAACACCCAGGCCGTGGGCGTCCTCGGCATGGTGAAGACCGATGCCGGCCAGACCGTCGGCGTCGCCACCGCTGCCACCCTCGCTGAGAGCGCCTGCATCCGCTGCGGCCGCTGCGTGGACGTCTGCCCCACCGGCGCGGTGTACCTGAAAGAGCACAAGGACGAGCTGCCCTACTATGCCCACGCCCGGAATGTCAAGACCGCGGCCCTGGTGGACGAGAGCGTCCTGCCCGAGCTCTCCAAGCTCTACGGCGGCGAGATCAATCTCCAGCAGCTCAGCGGCGCCCTCCGGAAAATCGGCGTGGACGCTGTCTACGACGCGGAGGAAGTCCGCACCGTCATCGCTTCTGAGGTTGCACAGAAGCTCGCAAAGCGGCGGAAAAAGTCTCCCGCCATTCTGGCCATGGACCCGGCCGCCAAGAAGTTCCTGGAGGCTAATTTCTCTGACCATAAGGCCGACTTCCTCTTCCCGGAGACCGCGCAGGTTCGCTTCGCGGAGCTGGCAAAAGGGAAGTTCGACAAGATCTACCGTCTCAGCGGCAAAAACGCTCTGGCCGATGAGGTCAAGGCCATCGGCTGCGCGGACTACTTCTACAACGCCCGTGAGCTGTTCCGCGTCCTGAAGCGCACCGGCGCCAACCCGCTCAGAGCCATTCCGGCAGAGCTGGACACCCTCGGCGTCGCAGTGGAGAAGACCGCTTATGAGCCCGTGCTCTCCAGCGTCTGCTGGCAGGTGGGCGGCGAGGCTGAGGCCGTCGCACTGGATGTGAACGGCAAGGAAGTCAAGGCTGTGGTCTGCCATAATCCTTCTCAGGTGAAGAGGGCGCTGGACGCCGACTGCGCCGTCATCCGCGTAAACGCTTGACAAACGCCGCCCTATGCGGCAAAATAGAGATAGAAAAAGTTTCCGATCCGCAGGGACCTAAAGCGAATGCCATGGCTCTGCGGACGGGGTACAGACCGGAAACGGCTGCGCCTTCCTGTTTTGAAAAGGAAACGCATCTTTGACCATAGGGGAATACTGCCCATATCGGAACAGGGATGGTCTGTTTTCAAGACAGGCCATCCCTTTTTGTTTTGAGGTTTTGTTATGAAAGAGATCCGAACCGAAGAGGCCGTGGGCCACGTGCTGTGCCACGATATGACCCAGATCATTCCAGGGGTCACCAAGGACGCCCGCTTCCGCAAGGGGCATATCGTTCAGCCGGAGGACATTCCGGTGCTGCTGAGCATGGGCAAGGAGACCCTGTTTGTCTGGGAGAAAAAGCCCGGCATCCTCCACGAGGACGAGGCGGCGGATCGGCTGCGGGCCCTCTGTCAGGGAGCACACATGCACGCCACCGAAGCGAAAGAGGGCAAGATCGAGCTGATCGCCGATTGCGACGGCCTGCTGCTGGTGGATTCTGAGCGGCTGGAGCAGGTGAACGATCTGGATGAGATCATGATCGCCACCCGCCACGGCAATACGCCGGTGAAGGTCGGGGACAAGCTGGCGGGGACTCGCGTCATTCCTCTGGTCATCGAGGAGGAGAAGCTTAACAGGGCGGCGGAGGTCTGCGGCGAAAAGCCCCTGCTGGAGATTCGCCCCTACAAGCTGAAAACCGCCGGCCTCATCACCACCGGAAACGAGGTGGCGAAGGGCCGCATCGACGACGCTTTCACCCCGGTGATTCTCAAAAAGCTGGCACAGTACGGCATCGAGGTCACCCACCACTGCACCCCCGGCGACGAGATGGAGGCCATCACCAAGGCCGCGCTGGAATACCACGCCGCGGGCTGCGATATGATCCTCTGCACCGGCGGCATGAGCGTGGATCCCGACGACCGCACCCCCGGCGCCATCAAGGCCACCGGCTGTGAGATCGTCACTTACGGCGCACCGGTACTGCCCGGCGCCATGTTCCTGCTGGGCTACTTCGAGGACGGCACCCCGATCATGGGCCTCCCCGGCTGCGTCATGTATGCCAAAACCACGATTTTTGATCTGATGCTGCCGCGGATCGCGGCGGGCGTAAGAGTCACGAAAAAGGATCTTGTCAGACTCGGCCATGGTGGTCTCTGTCTCGGATGCAAGGTCTGCACCTGGCCCAACTGCGGCTTCGGAAAGGGTTAAGCCATGGAGACCGGAATTTCTGTTGAAAGAGCCATCGAGCTGATTCAAACGCATACAAAACCTGTCGGGACCGAACAGATCCCGGCTGCCAGAGCCCACGGCCGGGTGCTGGCGGCGGATGTGAGATCTCCCATGGACCAGCCGCCCTGGCCAAGATCGCCGCTGGACGGCTACGCCCTCCGATCCGAGGATACGAAAACTGTTCCGGTGAAGCTCCGGGTGGTGGATACGATCTACGCCGGCGGCTGGTCTGAAAAGATCGTCGGAGCGGGAGAGTGCGTGCGGCTCATGACCGGCGCGCCGATCCCCAAGGGCTGCGACTGCGTCATCCGGCAGGAGGACACCGACCTCGGCACCGACGAGGTTTTGATCCAGAAGCCCCTGCAGCACTATGAAAACTACTGCTTCGCGGGCGAGGATTTTAAATTGGGGGACACCCTTCTGCCCAAAGGCACCCGACTGAGCGGCAACGCCTACGGCGTGCTGGCCGCGGCGGGTCTGCTGCGGGAGGATGAATTGCTGACGGTTTATAAGCCTGTCCGCTGTGCCGTCCTCTGCACCGGGGACGAGCTGGTGCCGAACACCGTCCGTCCGCTGCCGAAGGGGAAGATCTATTCCTCCAACGAGGCGGTGCTCTCCGCCAGACTTCTGGAGCTGGGCATCGAGATCGCCACCGTTCAGGGGGAGTTCTCCGACGATCCGCAAAAGCTGGTGGACGCCATTCGGAAGGCTACGGAGGATGCGGACGTGATCCTCACCACCGGCGGTGTCAGCGTGGGCGCAAAAGATATTTTGCACGAGACCCTGCCCCTTCTGAACGCGGAGCGGATCTTCTGGAGAGTGAAGCTCAAGCCCGGCACGCCGCTGATGTTTTCGCTGTTTGAAGGAACGCCGATCCTGAGCCTCTCCGGCAATCCTTTCGCCGCCAGCGCCACCTTTGAGCTGTTCGCAAGACCGCTGCTCGGGAAACTGGCCGGGTGCGCTGATCTGGAGGCCCGGATCGTGGAGGCGCCGCTGGCTACCCCCTTTGAGAAATATGGCAAGGGCCGGAGATTCGTCCGGGCGGTGCTGGAAAACGGCCGCGTCACCCTGCCGAAGGGTCACTCCTCGGGGCAGCTGGCCTCCTCGATAGGCACCAACTGTCTGGCGGAGATCCCGCCCTCCGACGCCCCCATCGAGACCGGAACCATGGTGCGGGTGTGGATCCTATGAAACAAAAGATCCTCGCCGTCTCCGGGGTGAAAAACTCCGGCAAGACGACGTTATTGGAAAAACTGATCCCGGCGCTGAACGTGCGCGGCCTGCGTGTCGCCATCGTCAAGCACGACGGTCACGGCTTCGACGCCGACCGGGAGGGGACGGACACCTGCCGCCTCCTGCAGGCAGGAGCCATGGGTGCAGCGATCTTCGACGGGGAGAAGTTCCAGATGGTGAAATACGCCGCCGTCTCGGAGGAAGATTTGATCGCCCTTTACCCGGAAGCGGATCTCGTTCTGCTGGAGGGGTTCAAATGGACGGATTACCCGAAGATCGAGCTGGTTCGAAAGGGCAATTCCGAGTCCCAGGTCTGTGACCCGGAGACCCTGATCGGGCTGGTGACGGACACGGCTGCCCGTGTGCCGGGCGTGCCGACCTTTGATTATTCGGAGATCGACGCGCTGGCGGATCACATCGTCAATTGGAGAAAGGCGGGTGAGGCCGATGCGTGACGGCTTTGGCAGAACCATCGACTATCTGCGCCTGTCCATCACCGACCGCTGCAGCCTCCGGTGCACCTACTGCATGCCCGAGGACGGCGTCCAGTGGCTGGAGCACAACCAGATCCTGCGCTATGAGGACATTCTCCGGCTCCTGCGAATCTTCGCCGCGCTCGGTGTGAAGAAGATCAAGATCACCGGCGGCGAGCCGCTGGTAAGAAAAGGGGTCGCGGGTCTGATCTCGGAGATCAAGGCCATCGACGGCATCGAGCAGGTCACGCTGACCACCAACGGCGTTGCGCTCAAAGAGCAGCTGCCGGAGCTGCTCGAAGCCGGGATCGACGGCATCAACCTGAGCCTCGACACCCTGGATCGTGCGCGCTTCGCCGAAATCACCCGCAGGGACGCGCTGCCCCAGGTGCTGGAGGGCTTGGAGGCGGCCTGGAGCGTGCCGGGCCTGAATTTAAAACTCAACTGCGTGGCGCAGGCGGGGAGAGCATCTGACTGGGTCTCTCTGGTCGGACTGGCGAAGGAGCATGACCTGGCCGTCCGGTTCATCGAACCCATGCCCATCGGCCTCGGCGGCGGTCTGGAGTCCTGCACCGAGGCGGACATCCGCGCCGCTCTGGAGCACGCATATGGCCCGCTCACATCCTGTGACGCGGTGCTTGGCAACGGCCCGGCGAAGTATTACAGTCTGCCGGAATTTCAGGGCAAGATCGGCTTCATCAGCGCCGTGAGCCATCAATTCTGCGACCGGTGCAACCGGGTGCGCCTCACCGCCACCGGCTACCTGAAAGCCTGTCTGCAGTACGACGTGGGCGCCGACCTGCGGCCGCTGCTGACAGGGTCGGACGAAGAACTTCAGGCGGCCATCGAGGCTGCCATTCAGAACAAACCCAAGGCGCACCGGTTTTCCGAAAAAACCGTGGAGAACCGGGAGGCGCACATCATGAGTCAGATCGGAGGTTAACGCCATGGGAAACGTATTGGCGGTCTGCATCAGCCCGAAAAAGGGCACGGAAAAGAAAAACGTTGGCTCCGCCAAATTCATTGAGGACTGGGGCCTGGAAAACGACTCCCACGCCGGAAAGTGGCACCGGCAGGTGTCCCTTTTGAGCCACGACAAGGTGGAGGAATTTCGCGCCCGGGGCGCCGAGGTGGAGCACGGCGCCTTCGGAGAGAATCTGGTGGTCTCCGGCATCGACTTCCGCACGCTCCCGGTTGGCACCCACTTCGTCTGCAACGACGTGGAGCTGGAGCTGACCCAGATCGGCAAGGAGTGCCATTCCGGCTGCGCGATCTATCAGAAGATGGGCGAATGCATCATGCCCAGAGAGGGCGTCTTCGCCAAGGTGATCCACGGCGGCACCATCTCCGTGGGCGACACCCTGACCATTAAGGAGGACTGAACATGGCCTTTCGTGTTTTTATCTTGACTGCCAGCGACGCCGGCTCCAG
>CADCQK010000096.1 GCA_902803575.1 Oscillospiraceae bacterium | reverse complement strand
GCCGAGATCATGATTCATCAGCCCTCCGGCGGCAGCCAGGGCCAGGCCACGGACATCCAGATCCAGGCCGCCCACATCCTGCGCATCAAGGAGAAGCTGAATCGTATCCTGGCCGAGAACACCGGCAAGGACATCGAGACCATCGCGGCAGACTGCGAGCGCGACAATTATATGACCGCCGAGGAGGCCATGGAATACGGTCTCATCGACAAGGTCATCTACAAGCGTTAAAGTAGCACCATGGGAGGGAGCGCAAGCTTCCTCCCATCCAGACTATTTTCGGAACACTAAAAAAGGGGAATCTTTATCCATGGCGAGAAACGACGACAAGAAGAATCTGCGCTGCTCCTTCTGCGGAAAACCGCAGTCCTTGGTGGAGCGTCTGATTGCCGGCAACGGCTCTTATATCTGTGATGAGTGCATCCGTCTGTGCATGGGCATCATCGACGAGAGCTACGAGCCGGATCTTCACACCGCCGGTTCCATCGACTTTGGCCTGAGCGATCACAATCTGCCGAAGCCGACTGAGATCCGCGCGAAACTGGATGAGTATATTATCGGTCAGGAGCGGACCAAGATCGCGCTGGCCGTTGCGGTATATAATCACTATAAGCGCATCCTCCACGGAGACAACAGCGACGTGGAGCTGCAAAAGAGCAACATCCTGATGATCGGCCCCACCGGCAGCGGCAAGACGCTCTTTGCCCAGACCCTGGCAAAGATGCTGAACGTGCCCTTTGCCATCGCTGACGCAACCACACTGACCGAGGCAGGCTATGTGGGTGAGGATGTGGAGAACATCCTCCTGAAGCTGCTGCAGGCCGCTGACTTCGATGTGGAGCGTGCCCAGCGGGGCATCATCTATATCGACGAGATCGATAAAATCGCCCGCAAGGGAGAGAATACCTCCATCACCCGCGACGTCTCCGGTGAGGGTGTCCAGCAGGCGCTTTTGAAGTTGCTGGAGGGTACCGTTGCCAACGTGCCTCCCCAGGGCGGCAGAAAGCACCCCCACCAGGAGTTTATCCATGTGGACACCACCAACATCCTCTTCATCTGCGGCGGCGCCTTTGACGGTATCGACAAGATCGTGGAGCAGCGGATGGATAAGCGCTCTCTGGGCTTCGGTGCGGAGATCAAAAGCGCCAAGGACCGGGACCTCAGTGAGATCATGGAGAATGTCAACCAGCACGACCTGCTGAAGTTCGGCATTATCCCGGAGCTGATTGGCCGTATGCCCGTTCTGACCAGCCTAAACAGCCTCAGCCGCGAGGACCTGATCCGGATCCTCACCGAGCCGAAGAACGCGCTCACGAAGCAGTATGAGGCGCTCATGCGCTATGATGACGTGGAGCTGGTCTTTGAGCCTGACGCTTTGGGCGCCATGGCAGACAAGGCAATCGCTCTGGAGATCGGCGCCCGCGGATTGAGAAGCGTCATGGAGAAGATCATGACGAACATCCTTTACTCCGTGCCCTCGGATCCCACCATCGACCAGGTGACCATCACTTCCGCCTGCGTCAACGGGGAAGAGGAACCCATTGTGCATCACCGGCAGAGTGCCAGCGCCTGATCATCTGACACTCCCCAGCGAAAGGAATTTCTATGGACCAATCCAATTTGAATTTTGATTCTGCGCGCCTGTTTCCCATGATGGCACTGCGCGGTCTGACCATTTTCCCCGGCATGATGATGAACTTCGATGTGGAGCGAAGCGGCTCCATTGCGGCGCTGGATCGGGCTATGAAGGACGACCAGATCATCTTTCTTGCAGGGCAGAAGGATCTGACCGTGGACGTTCCCACCACGGACGACGTGTATACCGTTGGCACCGTTTCCCGCGTCAAGCAGATGATGAAACAGCCCGGCGGCAAGACTGTCCGTGTCATGGTGGAGGGCCTGGAGCGCGGCCGGGTGGTCACCGCCCGCCGCACAGTGGATGGCTTCGAAGCCATCGTGGAGCCGATGCCGGACGTGGCTGAACGCAACACCGCCAAGTCCGAGGCGCTGATCCGCAACTGCTGCAATCTCTTTGACGATTATATCCACGCTTCCGGTCATCTTGCGCCGGAGGCCATCATCAACATCCTTGGCAGCACCAATGCTGCTTTCGTAGCGGATTTCATCTCCCAGCACGTTTTTTTCAGACCTGAGGTGAAGCAGTCTCTTCTGGAGGAGCTGCGGCCCACCAAGCGTCTGGAGGCACTGGGCAAGCACCTGAGCCGTGAGATCGACGTGCTGCAGATCCAGCACGATCTGGAAGAAGCCGCCCAGGAGCGAGTCAACCAGCAGCAGCAGGAGTACTATCTCCGGGAGCAGATGAAGGTCATCCAGAGCGAGCTGGGTGAGGGCGGCGACGACGATGAGGACAACTACGCCGAGCGCATCCGTGATCTGCATCTTGCTGAGGATTCGGAAAAGCATTTGCTGAAGGAAGTCCGCCGTCTGAAAAAACAGCCCTTTGGTTCCTCCGAGGCGTCGGTGATCCGGAATTATCTGGACGTCTGTCTGGAGATTCCCTGGAACACTCGCACGAAGGAGACCCTGGACATCGCTCAGGCCCAGAAGACGCTGGACGCCGATCACTACGGCCTTGAGAAAGTCAAGGAGCGCATCATCGAGTCTCTGGCTGTGCGTCAGCTGACCCCCGATGCCCGCGGTACGGTTCTGTGTCTGGTCGGCCCTCCGGGCACCGGCAAAACCAGCATCGCCATGAGCGTGGCCAGGGCTCTGAACCGAAAGCTCGCCCGCATCTCTCTTGGCGGCGTACACGATGAAGCAGAGATCCGCGGCCACCGGCGCACCTACGTGGGCGCCATGCCCGGCCGCATTGTCAGCGGTCTGATCACTGCCGGCAGCATGAATCCGGTTATGGTGCTTGACGAGATCGACAAGCTGGGCAGCGACTATCGCGGCGATCCCTCTTCGGCACTTCTGGAAGTGCTGGACGGAGAACAGAACAACCGTTTTCGGGATAATTTCCTGGAGATTCCCATTGACTTCTCGGATATTTTCTTCATCACGACCGCCAACACCACCTCCACGATCCCGCGTCCGCTGCTGGATCGAATGGAGATCATCGAGCTCACCAGCTATACGGATGAAGAGAAGCTTCGCATCGCCAAGCGGCATTTGCTGCCGAAGCAGAGAAAAAAACACGGACTCAACGGCAATCAGCTGCGGGTCAGCGACGCCGCAATCCGGGAGATTATCACGCTGTACACCCGGGAATCCGGCGTCCGCACATTGGAGCGGGAACTGGCTTCCATCTGCCGCAAAACTGCCCGCAGGATTGCAGCAGGGGACTGCCTCAGTGTGACGGTCAGAGCCGGCGCACTGGACGATTTCCTGGGTCCTGCCAGATTCCAGCCGGAGAAGCTTTACGCCAGGGATGAGATCGGTCTCGTTCGCGGTCTTGCCTGGACCAGCGTAGGCGGCGAGGTGCTGGATGTAGAAGTCAGCGTCGTGGAAGGCACCGGCAAGCTGGAGCTTACCGGCAACCTGGGCGACGTGATGAAGGAGTCTGCAAGGGCTGCCATCACCTATATCCGCAGCCGTGCCGACGTGCTTGGCATCGATCCAGAATTCTATCGGAAGAAAGATATTCACATCCATTTCCCCGAGGGCGCCATCCCCAAGGACGGCCCCAGCGCCGGTATCACGATCTGCATTGCGGTCATCTCCGCTTTGACGGAGCAGCCTGTGCGCCGGGATCTGGCCATGACCGGTGAGATCACGCTCCGCGGCCGCATCCTGCCCATCGGCGGCTTGAAGGAAAAAACCATGGCGGCCCTCCGTACCGGCTGCACCACGGTGATCATCCCCGCTGAGAATGAAAAGGATCTGGCTGAAATCGACCAGACAGTTCGCAGCGCTTTGAATTTCATCACCACCGACCATGTAGACAAGATCCTGGACGTGGCCTTCGGGCACCGCTTCCGCAAAAAGAGAAGCTCCAAAAACGGAAAGACAGAAAACATCGGAGCTGATTTGAGACAATAAAGACAACAGGTGAATTATGGCATCGGTAAACCTTAATAACGCGGAATTCATCAAATCCGCAGCAGACCCCAAGGGCTTTTTGAAAATCAACGCGCCCAGCATCATTTTTGCCGGAAAGTCGAATGTGGGAAAATCCTCGGTGATCAATCGGATCCTGAACCGCAAGAACTTCGCGCGTGTGGGCGCGCACCCCGGAAAAACGATCCACGTCAACTATTTTTTCATCGATAAAAAGCTGTATTTTGTGGATCTCCCCGGCTATGGGTACGCCAGTGTGGCAAAGACGGAGCGGGAACGCTGGGGCAAGATGATGGAGGCCTTTTTCTCCGATCCTGAGCGCTTCGATCTTGGGGTGATGATCGTGGATTCCCGCCACAAACCCACCAAAGATGACATCACCATGGCAGGCTGGTTCCACGATACCGGCTGCCCGCTGATCGTAGTGGCGAACAAAGTGGATAAGCTGAAAAAATCAGAGATCGAGCCGAACCTGAAGGTCATTGCCGAAACGCTTTCGCTCACACCGGAGACTCTCCTGATCCCGTTTTCCGCCGAAAAGGGAACCGGGAAGGAGATTCTGGTGGCAGAGCTCATTAAGCTTGCCAAATAAAGAGAGGTACCTATGAAAGACGAAAAATGGTTTGAAGAGATGGAAGCGCGTATCCCCACCGGCGAGGTACGCACCCGGTTTGCCCCCAGCCCCACGGGATATATGCACGTTGGTAACCTCCGTACCGCGCTGTACACCTATCTGATTGCCCGCCACAACCAGGGCAAGTTCATCCTCCGCATTGAGGACACCGATCAGGGACGCCTGGTGGAGGGTGCTGTAGACGTGATCTATAAGACCATGGCGGAATGCGGCCTGCAGCACGACGAGGGCCCCGATGTGGGCGGCCCGGTGGCGCCGTATATTCAGACAGAACGCCGCGGCTTCTATAAGGAGTACGCCGAACGCCTGATCCAGCGCGGCCACGCCTACCGCTGCTTCTGTGAGAAATCCGATGCGGAAGAGGAGAACGTTGCCGAGGGCGTCGCTATCCACAAGTATGACGGCCGCTGCTCCCGCCTGAGCGCCGAGGAGATCCAGGCGAATCTGGACGCCGGCAAGCCCTATGTGATCCGGCAGAAGATCCCCCAGGAGGGAAAGACCACCTTCCACGACGAGATCTTCGGTGACATCACCGTGGACAACGACACCCTGGACGATCAGGTGCTCATCAAGCGCGACGGTCTGCCCACCTACAACTTCGCCAACGTCATCGACGACCATCTCATGGGCATCACCCATGTGGTGCGCGGCTCGGAGTATCTCTCCAGCACACCGAAGTACAATCTTTTGTATGAGGGCTTCGGCTGGGAGATCCCGAAGTATATCCACTGCTCTCCGGTCATGCGCGACCAGCACAACAAAATGTCCAAGCGGCACGGCGACCCCTCCTACGAGGATCTGATCGCCCAGGGCTATGTGACCGAGGCAGTCGTGAACTATGTGGCGCTGCTGGGCTGGGCGCCCGGCGGCGAGCAGGAGATTTTCTCCCTGGAGGAGCTGGTGGATGCCTTTGATGTGAAGGGCATTTCCAAGTCTCCCGCCATCTTCGACATCGTGAAGCTGCGCTACTTCAACAGCGAGTATCTTCGCGCCATGGATCCGGAGAAGTTCGCTGCGATCGCTGAGCCCTATATCCGCCAGGCCGTGAAGAATCCCGCCATTGACCCGAAGGCCATTGCGCCTCTGCTTCAGCAGCGCTGCGAAGTGCTGACGGAGATCCCGGAAAAAGTGGATTTCTTCGAGGCCGTACCGGAGTATGATGTTTCCCTGTATGCAAACAAGAAAAACAAGCTGAAGCCCGAGGATTCCCTGGAGCTTCTGAAGGTGGTGCGCCCGCGGCTGGAGGCAGTCTCTGACTGGACTTCCGAGAACATCCTTGAGACACTGAACGCCATTGCCGCCGAGCGTGAAGCCAAGATCGGCAAGATCATGTGGCCGGTGCGCGTGTCCCTCTCCGGAAAAGCGGTCACTCCCGGCGGCCCGGTGGAGATCTGCACGATCCTCGGAAAGGAAGAGAGCCTGCGCCGCATGGACGCCGGGCTTGCGAAGCTGGAAGGAGCAGTCCAATGACGCGCAAAGGTGTTGGCCGGCTGATCCCCTGGCTGCTGGTGCTGGATGTGCTGCTGCTGGCGACGTATCTGATTCTCCAGATGATCGGCACCACCGTCGGCGGCGGGGAAGCGGTTGCCCAGAATGTGCCGCTGCCTCCTGATCCGGAGGTAGTTGCGACGCCCGCGCCCTTTGTACTCCAAGATGAGCCGGAGCAGCTTCTGGTGGATCTCTCCGATCTGGATCGTCCGGCGGAAACTGCGTTGCCCGTGGGGGATCAGACGCTGGATGCCAACCTGATCTCAGGCAGCTTTGCCCTGCGGGGAGGCCCTGATTTTTCTCTGTATCTGGATGCGAAGACCTTCCAGCTGATCGAGACGGAAGGCCGCTGCTACTTTGCCCCCACGGATGACAGCGGGACCCTGTATCTGGAGATCACATTCCATCCGAATACTGCTTCTCAGGCATTGTCGGAGTCGATTCTCTGGGATTATGGTGTGATCATCCAGTCTGACACGCCGGAGCAGGCAAAGCTGAACGGTCAGAACGCCCTGCATCTCAAGGCCAAGACCATGGAGACGCAGCTGGAGGCCTGGCTGCTGGATGTAAATGACGGCTGTGTATCCCTGACACTTTGCGCCCCTGGCGGCGACGCCGGCGCAAAGTATCAATCTCTGGCAGCGTCCGTGCAGACCTTCTCATTGGAAAACCAATAAGCATAAAAACTCCCGTTTCTGTCACACTAAGACAGAAAGGGAGTTTTTGTTATGAAACGAAAAACCAAGGCGCTTTTGATCTCTTATGGGGCGGCTCTGCTGCTGGTGTTCAACGCAGCACTCTGGGCCTGCCATGTGGGTGCGGACAGCTACCGCAACCGACTGGATATTCACACAAATCGTGCCTTCGGCGAGGCTTTGCACGCTGTGGAACGATTGGATATCAGTTTGAAGAAGCTGCCCTTTGCCAGCGGGGCAGCTATAGAAAATTTCATCTGCTCTGAAATCAGCAGCGACGCCCAGAGTGTAGAAACAGCCCTTGCCATCCTGCCGGTGGAGCTAAATGCCCTGGAGCAGATCAGCAAGCATGTTTCCGTAGTGGGGGATTACGCCTTTGCACTATCCAGAATGGCGGTGGAAGGTCAGACCATCCCGGAAGAAGCCAGAGCCATTCTTGCAGATTTGTCAGAGACCACTGCATCCCTTCACGAGGCGCTGGGGGATCTTCATCAGTCTTTAAACGACGGCGCTGTGGTGACAGAAAACTATGAGCGTCTAACCGATGCGCTGGACGATTTGGAGCAGGACACCGCCACTGCTGCCGATACGCTGGATGCAGAGCTGCATAATCTGGCAAAAGGGTTCGAAACCGTCCCGGCGCTGACTTATGATGGAGAATTCACGGACCGAAGCGCGGAACATCCATTGGCGCTGGAGGGAAAAACGAAGGTAACGGAGCAGCAGGCGAGAGAAAAGGCTGCTGCTTTTCTGAAATGTGATCCGGCCAGTCTGGAGCCGCTTGGCGGCAGTGAGGGGACCATCCCGTGCTGGAGATTTCAACTGGATCAAAACGGCGAAACCACCATAGCCGTTACTCTACAGGGTGGGGAAGTGCTGCGGGTTCTGGCGTCGGACCAGGGAAGTGCTTCAGACGATCCCGAGGGGGCAGTACGTTTTCTTGCGGATCATGGATTTGAGAATATGCAGCCGATTTCTAAAGAGGAACAGAAATACGTTCCGGTGAAGGAAAATGTGTATGTTTATCCCGATGCTGTATCCCTTCTGCTGTCCGACGACGGTTCGGTTCTGCTATACGATGCTGTGTCGTATCTGATGCACCATCAGGAGCGGGATCTCTCGGTCTTTCAAAATGCAGCGACAGATAATCAGTTTGTCCCTGGAGGAATTGCAATTCAGGAATCTCGAAAAGTGATTCTGCTTTCTCCCGGCGGAGAGGAGCGCCCCTGCATGGAACTGACCTGCGCCGCTCCAGATGGAACAAAATGTGTGATCGATTATAACATCGAGACCGGCATGCAGGAACGACTGCGGCTGGTTGGAGAATCAAATTTCTGAAACAGCTTGTCAAGGAAGAGAATGAGCGGTATAATAGCCGAAGAAATGAAAAGGAAGGGTTTCCATATGGACTATACCGCTTATCTGAATTCGCTGGTCGGCAAGCGGATCGGCGTGATCGGCTTCGGCGTCAGCAATGTGCCGCTGGTGGAGGCGCTGCTCTCCGCCGACTGTGATGTGACGGTCTGCGATCAGAGAAGCTTTGATTCTCTTGGAGAGAACGGGGAGAAGGCGAAAGCCGCCGGCGCGAAGTTCTGTCTCGGTGCAGAATACCTGGAGCATCTGGATTTTGATGTGATATTCCGGACGCCCGGGGTGCTTCCCACGGTTCCGCAGTTGAAAGCTGCCGCTGCTCGAGGCACTATGCTGACATCCGAGATGGAGGCATTTTGTTCCCTTTGCCCCTGCAAGATCATCGCCATTACCGGCAGCGACGGAAAAACCACCACCTCCACGGTCACGGCGGAATTGCTGAAGCATGCAGGCTATACCGTCCACCTGGGCGGCAACATCGGAACGCCGCTGTTCACCAGGCTCCCCGAGATCCAGCCGACAGACGTGGCGGTGCTGGAGCTCAGCTCCTTCCAGCTGCACAGCATGATGTGCCAGCCGGATGTGGCGATCATCACGAATCTGGCTCCGAATCATTTGGACGTGCACAGCGACTATCAGGACTATGTGACCGCAAAGCAAAACATTTATCGGCATCAGCGTCCAGATCAGGTTTTGATCTTAAACAAGAAGGATGTTCTTACAGAGCAGTTCACCAAGGATGCACCGGGTAAGGTTCGCTACTTCAGCAATGTCGGCCCGGTGGAAAACGGCGTGTATGTGGAGGATGGCGTCATTTATCGTGCGGTGAAGGGAGAGACTTCGCCAATTCTGCATATCTCCGACATCCGGATTCCCGGCGCGCACAATGTGGAAAACTATATGGCAGCCTTTGCTGCGCTGGAGGGATTGATTTCCAACGAGGACTGCGTGGCTGTAGCGAAGACCTTTTCAGGTGTGCCACATCGGATGGAGCTGGTGCGGGAGGTCAGCGGTGTGCGGTTTTACAATGACTCCATCGCCTCCAGTCCCAGCCGCACCATCGCGGGACTGCACGCCTGGCCCGCGCCGCCGATCATTCTCCTCGGCGGACATGACAAGCACATTCCATTTGATGAGTTGGGTGACGAGGTCTGTCTCCGCGCCAAAGCCGTGGTGCTCTGCGGTGAGACCGCCCAGCGAATCCGGGAAGCTATTTTGAAATCCAAGCACTATGATCCTGAAAAGCTCCCCGTGGTGGAAAAGGACGATTTCCGAGAGGCCATTGAGACTGCCTATTCCATGGCACAGCCCGGAGATCTGGTGGCCCTCAGTCCCGCCTGTTCCAGTTTTGATAAGTTCAAAAACTTCGCGGAACGCGGGAATATCTTCCGCAGCATTGTAGAATCTCTTCCAGAGAAGTAAAAAAATGATCGTGCTTTGAAAGCACGATCATTTTTTATGGATTTCAGATCAGAGCTGGGGGCCGGCGGCGACCAGAGCCTTGCCGGCGTCGTTGCCCTCATACTTGACGAAGTTCTTGATGAAGCGCTCAGCCAGATCCTTCGCCTTGGCGTCCCATTCGGCGGGATCGCTATAGGTGTCGCGGGGATCCAGGATCGTAGGATCAACGCCGGGCAGCTCGGTGGGAACCTCAAAGTCGAAGACTGGGATCTTCTTGGTGGGCGCCTTCAGCACGTCGCCGTTCAGGATCGCGTCGATGATGCCGCGGGTGTCCTTGATGGAGATGCGCTTG
>CADCQK010000095.1 GCA_902803575.1 Oscillospiraceae bacterium | reverse complement strand
TCCTTGACCCAGTCCTCGATGAGCTTGTCCGCGCGGTGGCGCATATGGCAGCCCTTGCAGTCAATGAGCGGATCGTTGAAGGTCGTCACGTGGCCGGACGCAACCCAGACCTGGGGGTTCATGAGAATGGCGGAGTCCAGACCCACGTTGTAGGGGTTCTCCTGGACGAACTTCTGCCACCAGGCGCGCTTGACGTTGTTCTTCAGCTCCACGCCCAGGGGGCCGTAGTCCCAGGAGTTGGCGAGACCGCCGTAGATCTCACTGCCGGGGTAGACGAAACCTCTGCCCTTGCACAGGGCGACGATCTTGTCCATGGTTTTTTCGGTGTTTTTCATATCGTTCCTCCTTGCCCCGTCAATGGATATGACGGAGGCCCAAAAAATCTTCACCGCCGGCTGCGGCAAAGTCGACCTTTATTATATCACCGGAAAAACGCCCATGCAAGCTATGACAGAATGTTATCATAGAAAAGACCCGCAGAAAAAGAATGTCATTGCGAGGAAGCGGAGCTGTGCGACACCCCAAATCTTGATTTGGCTGGTGGAGCCAGCGATCGCTGACGTGGCAATCCGCATCCCCTCCGGCGGAGGACTGATATTTAGTCTATGCCAAGGAGAACGGATTGCCACACCAGTGTGCGCACTGGTTCGCAATGACACTATTTTAGTCTGGTGCAGGTATCATCTCGTTAAATTCCCAATTTGAAAAACGCACCGCAGCTAACACTGCGATGCGTTGATGTTTTATTTCCCTTTGCTCTCGGCTTTGGCGACGAATTTTTCCATGTCGATCAGGAAGCGCTCGTGGGTGCCTTTGCCGATGGGACCCATGTCGTCATAAGCGGTGACGGTGAAGACCAGCCTTCTGCGGTCGATCTCGATGAGCTCCGCCTCGGCTCTGGCCGTCATGCCCACGGGGGTGGCGGCGTCGTGGGAGATGGAGAGCTTCGTACCCACGCTGCCCTGGCCGGGCTCCATATAGGGGGCCAGTGCGTTGCAGGCGGCCAGCTCCATGATGGCGCACATCCACGGGGTGGCGAATACCCGCACCGCGCCGCTTCCGACGGCGGCCGCGGTCTTGTCCTCGGTGACGACCATCTCGGCCGTGCCCTTGATGCCAACTTGCAATTCCATATTGGGATTCCTCCTGTTGAAAGATTATTGCTCAAAAATCACGCCGCCCGCCTCGGTGGGGTGGTCGTAATAGAGAATGTCGTTTGCGTCGGTTTTGTAGCGCAGCAGCTTCAGGACGATCATCACGTCGCCGCCGGCGCTGAGGATCATCACCAGTCCGAACAGCACCAGGAAAAAGGACCCGGTGAACATCGAAATCACGGTGGGGATCAGCCCCAGCACGATCAGCGGCATCAGGGCGCCCAGAATGTAAGGCCCCTTTTTCAGCGGCGCGGCGCAGGTGCAGTAGGGGGTGAGGTACTTCACCATGAAACCGAATTCGATGTCCTTCCAGCCCTTTTCCGCAAAGCAGGCCCAGGTGATGCCGTGGATCAGCTCGTGGGCCACCACGGCCACCAGAAAGACCCCCAGAAATGCCAGCGTACCGCCGAAGCCGAAGGTGATGCTCAGACCCCGATGCCGGTTGCAGAGAAAGAACAGCAGAAATACCGCGATGGTCAGCGGGATGGCGGCCAGCATGGTATAGGTGTTGGCCTTTATGATACCGATGGTAAAGAAGGTCTCTTTGTAGCCCTTCGCGGCGAGATCCTCGCGGACTTCGTTGAAGTGGTTGAGCCGCCGCTGCTCTGCCTCGGTCAGGGGGCGTTCTGATTGATTATCCATATGATTTCCTCATTTCGCTTTCCATGTGGCAGGGAAGAACAGCAGCAGGATCGGGTAGATCTCCAGTCTGCCCAGGAGCATTTCGAAGATCAGGACGATCTTGCTCAGGGGCGAGAACACCGAGAAGCTGCCCATGGGCCCCACCAGCGCCAGACCCGGGCCCACGTTGGAGATGCAGGCCAGGGAAGCGGTGAAGTTCGTGGTGAAATCCATCCCATCCAGCGAGACGATCAGCGTCCCCACCAGAAGCAGCAGCAGATAGACGAAGAAATATCCCTGCACGGCCCGGAGGGTGCCGGTCTCCACGGCTTTGCCGTCCATGCGGATGTGCTCCACGCTCCGGGGTCTGAGCATCCGGCGAAGCTCGGTCAGGGTGTCCTTGCAGAGAAGCATCACGCGGGAGACCTTCAGGCCGCCTGCGGTGCTGCCGGCGCAGCCGCCGATGAACATCAAAAGCACCAGCATGCTCTGGGCGTAGGCGGGCCACTGGGTGAAGTCCGCCGTGGAGAAGCCCGTGGTGGTGAGGATGGAGGCCACCTGAAAATAGCTGTACCGCAGCGCGTGGCCGAAGCCGCCGTACTGCTTCATGATGCTGAGCGCAATGGTGACCGTGGCGAAGACCACGATTCCCGCGTACCAGCGGAGCTCTTCGTTCTTGAAAGCCTGCTTCCAGCTGCCGATCAGCAGCAGATAGTAGAGGCTGAAATTGATGCCGAACAGCAGCATGAAGGTGCCGATGACGGCGTCGATGTAAGCGCTGTTGAAGTAACCCACACTGAGGGCTTTGGTGGAAAAGCCGCCGGTGCCTGCGGTGGCGAAGGAATGGAGCAGCGCGTCGAAGAAGGACATGCCGCCGATCTTCAAAAGCGCAGTTTCCACCAGCGTGAGGATCAGATAGAGCAGATAGAGGATACGGGCGGTCTGCCGGGCTCTCGGCACCAGCTTGCCCACGGTGGGGCCGGGCACCTCGGCGCGCATGATGTGCATGCTGCGGTTGCCCGCCAGAGGCAGCACCGCCATGATGAACACCAGGATGCCCATGCCGCCGATCCAGTGGCAGAACAGCCGCCAGAACTGCACGCCCCGGCTGAGGGCTTCCACATCATTCAATATGGTGGAGCCCGTGGTGGTAAGGCCGGAGACAGTCTCGAACACCGCGTCCAGATAGCTGGGGATGTCGCCGCTCAAGGTGAAAGGCAGCGCCGCGATCAGCGACAGGATGATCCACCCCGCGCCCACGATCACGAAGCCCTCTCTGGCGGTGTAGAGATTCCGCTTCGGCTTCAAAAGCGCCAAAGGCAGCCCCGGCACCACCGCGGCGGCCATGGCGATCAGAAACGGCACCGGACTCTCGTGGTAATACAGCGCCGTGATCAGCGGCAGCAGCAGCAGCGCCGCCGCGGCCAGCAGGACGATGCCCACCGTCCGCCATACGATTCGATGATTCATGGTTATTTGACCCGTTTCGCCCGGCCGCTGCGGACCTCAAAGGCCCCGGCGCACCAGAGCCGCACGGCCTCCGGCAGGAGGATCCACTCGCACTGGCGCAATACCCTTCTCTGGAGGGAGACGGCGGTGTCGTCCTCCTGGACCTCCACGGCCTTCTGCAGCAGCACCGGCCCCACGCCGCCCTGCTCGTCGGCCAGATACGCGGTGGCACCGGTGAGCTTCAGACCCCGCTGGAGCACCGCCTCGTGGACGGCGAGACCCCGGAGATCCTGAAAGGCCGGCACCAGCGACGGCTGGATGGCGATGACCTTATTCTTATAGCTCTTGGCGGTCTCCGGCCCCACGCCGGGGTGGAAGCCCGCATCGATGACCAGCTCCGCGTCCAGATCCCGGATGGCGTTTCGGATGGCGAGGTCGTAGGTCTGCTCGTTGGGGAACACGCCGGGATCGATGAAGCTGGTCTCCAGCCCCGCGTTCCGGGCCCGCACCAGGGCGTTGGCCTCCGCGTCGGAAGAGATCACGCAGACGATCTTCAGCTCCGGGATCTCCCCGAAGAAGATGGAATCCAGCAGACTTTGCAGCTTGGTGCCGCTGCCGGACGCAAGTATCACACACCGAACCATGGCGTTATGCCTCCCTTTTCAGCAGCTCTGCGGCTGCCCGACGGTTATTTTCTTCTTTTTCATTCAGGAGCTCCGTTCTTCTGCGCAGCTCCTGGCGCTGATCCGAAAGCTGGATCGCGCTGTCGATGAGCCCGGTCATGCGGGTGACGCTCAGCTCGTCAAAATCGATGTAGTTGTCCTGCTCGATATAATCGAGGAAAGCGGTGACCTTCGGGTCGTAGCTGACGCCCGCCAGCGGAACGCCCTGCCCGGCGGCGAAGACCAGACCGTGCAGACGCATGCTCACCACGGCCTTCATTTTTGCCAGCAGGCCGATGATCATGGCGGAACTCATGGGCTCGGAGATCACGTGGTAGGGGATGCTCAGATGCTTTGCCACCATGGCGGCCGCCTCGTGGTCGGTGCGGTGGTTGATGCACAGGAACACCGGCGTCAGCTCGTAGTTGAGATAGGCGTAGACCGCGGCGGCGGCGAAGATGGTGCTCTTTTCCTCGAAGCCCTTCCACCGGCGCAGAACAAAGGCCAGATACTTCCCGTTGGGGTCGATGTCGTGGCTCTCCAAAAGGCGGGTGACCTGCTTTTCCGGCGCGCCGGGCAGCGTCAGCGCCGGGTCGGAGGCCAGCAGGATCTGCGGCTTTGTCACGCCGATGGCCTCCAGCACCTTCAGGCTGTCGGGCTCGCGGAGGGTGATGACGTCCACATTCTCGTTGATGACGCTGCCAGTGAGATCCCGGTCCCCCTGATACAGCAGCGGGCCGATGCCGCAGCCGTACATCTGCACGGCGCAGTTTCTCCGATGGGCGGCCCGGAGGGTGTAGAGATAGTACCAGAGACTGTAGCGGCTGGTGACGTCCTGCATCAGGTTGCCGCCGCCGTTGATGTAGAGCTTGGCGGACTTCAAAGCCCGGTGAAGGCTGGGAATGTGGAAGGTGTGATAGGTGTTCACGCCGCAGCGGGCGCGGGTCTCCTTGGGCCTTCTGGAAAAGACCGTGATGGGCAGCGCCGGATCCAGGGTGCGCATTTCGTGGATGATGGCGTCGAGGATCGCCTCGTCGCCGGCGTTGCCGAAGCCGTAGGCGCCGCAGATGACCACGCCGTCCTTCTTGCCC
>CADCQK010000094.1 GCA_902803575.1 Oscillospiraceae bacterium | reverse complement strand
TCGGCTGAAAGGAGGCGCTGACATGACCACAACTGAACTGTTAAACGCGCTTCCCGTGACCACCTGGAACCATCTGCGCGTAAACGGCGCCCCCAAAGAGGCCGCTCTGCCGGAAAAGCCGGCAGCGGGCTGGGGCGAGACCAACACGATCTATGAACTCTCCGACGGCGTCCGCTGCACGGCGATCCTGCCCCAGGAATGCACCGGGGAGCACAGCGGCCTCGGCAAGGAGGCAGATCTCAGGATCCACACCGAAGCAAACTTCTCCCGGTTCTTTCTGGCGGAGGGAATCTCCCACGGGATCACGTATCTGCGGGAGAAGCTGGATCAGCAGCACCCCAACGCTGTGACCCACACCGCCATCCACGCCAAGGCCGGAAGTAAAGTCACCTTCGTTCAGATCCTCCAGAGCGATCCGGAGGTGGAAGGCCTCAGCGCCTCCCTCACCCAGATTGCGGCGGAGCCCGGGGCGGACGTGACCCTGGTGCAGCTGCAGCTCTTAAATGAGAAATCCAAGCGCTACAACGGCGTCAGCGTGAAGGCCGCGAAGGACGCCCATGTCCGGATCGTCCGGGCGGAGCTGGGCGCAAATATCGTCGTCACCGGCGCCCGGGCCATGCTGGGCAAGACCGGCGGGGAGTTCGACCTCGACGCCATCTACTACGGCGACGGCGACAGCATCCTCGATTTCAACGACGTGGCGGTCCACACCGGCCGCGACACCCACAGCGAGATGCACAATGCCGGCGTTCTGGCGGACCGCTGCCGCAAGACCCTCCGCGGCACCATCGACTTCCGCAGAGGCGCCGTCCACGCCGTGGGCCACGAGAGCGAGGACGTGCTCCTGTTCTCCCCCGAGGTGCGGCACCGCGCCGCCCCGCTGATCCTCTGCACCGAGGAAAACGTGGAGGGCCAGCACGCCGCCAGCGCCGGACGGCTGGACGAAAATGTACTTTACTATCTCGCCTCCCGGGGTCTCGATCCCCAGCGGGCCATGCGGCTGATGGTGGACGCGAGATTCGCCCCCGTGGTGGATCAAATCCCCGACGAAACCTTGCGCGATCTGGTGCGCGAGAGCCTGGAAAGGAGACTGGAACATGCGCAGATTCTCGGATGATTTCCCGATTTTGAGCCAGGACAACAACGGCAAGCGGCTGGTATATCTGGACAACGGCGCCACCACCCAGAAACCGCAGCAGGTGCTGGACGCAGTGAACCGCTATTATCTCACCGAAAACGCGAACCCCCATCGCGGCGTCTACGATCTGGCCATGCGGGCCACCGACGCCCACGAAAACAGCCGCGCCGCTGTGGCGAAGTTCATCGGTGCCCCGGAGGACAGCGTGATCTTCACCCAGAACACCTCCGAGGGACTGAATCTGATCGCCTACAGCTACGGCCGCGCCTTTCTGAAGCCTGGGGACGAGGTGCTGATCTATGTGGCTGAGCACCACAGCAATCTGGTGCCCTGGCAGTGGGTGGCGAAGACCACCGGCGCGGAGCTGAAATATCTGTATCCCGACGAAAACGGACGACTCACCGTGGAGGAGCTGGACAAAAAAATCAACGAGCGCACCAAGGTGGTGGCCGTTGCCCACGTCTCCAACGTGCTGGGTCTGGAGACCCCGGTGGAGGAGATCGTGAAGCGGGCCCACGCTGTCGGCGCCGTGGTGGTGCTGGACATCGCCCAGAGCGTTGCCCACATGCCACTGGATCTGGTGAAGCTGGACGTGGACTTCGCCGCCCTCTCCGGTCACAAGATCTACGCCCCCATGGGCGTGGGCGCGGTCTACGGAAAGAAGGCGCTGCTGGAGAAGATGCCGCCCTTCCTCTCCGGCGGCGACATGATCGCGGCGGTGCACGAATACCGCACCACCTACGCCGAGGTACCGAGAAAATTCGAGGCCGGCACCCGGAACGTGGGCGGCGAGGTGGGACTCGCGGCAGCCATGGAATATGTGAGCAGCGTCGGCTGGGACACCATTGTGTCTCAGGAAGAGGCGCTGATCGCCCAGACGCTGGAGGGGATGAACGTACTCCCCTATGTGAAGGTCTACGGCGAGGCCACCGCCGCCGGACGCCACGGGGTCATCAGCTTCAACATCGACGACGTGCACCCCCACGACGTGGCCACCATTCTCGACAGCGACGGCGTCTGCATCCGCGCCGGTCACCACTGCGCCCAGCCCCTGATGGAGCATCTGGGCATAGGCTCCTGCTGCCGCGCCAGCTTCGCGCTTTACAACACCGAGGAGGATGTTCAGGCGCTGCTGCAGGGTCTGAAGCATGTGAGGGAGGTCATGGGTCTTGGATCTTAAAGAGCTTTACAGTCAGATCATCACCGAAAACAGCCGCTCCACCAGAAACCGCCGCCCGGTCCCCGGCGCCACCATCTCTCTGGAGGGCGTGAACCCCAGCTGCGGCGACGACATCACCCTGCAGCTGAGAGTGGAGGACGGCGTGGTGCAGGACGCGGGCTTCATCGGCAGCGGCTGCGCCATCTCTCAGGCCTCCGCCTCCCTGATGATCGACGACATCATCGGCAAAACGGAAGAAGAGGCACGCCGCCTGATCAAGCTGTTTTTCGGCATGATCAAGGGTGAGGCGGACGGAGACGAGCTGGACGATCTGGAGGACGCCGCCGCCCTCCAGGGCATCAGCCACACCCCCGCCAGAGTCAAATGCGCGGTCCTCGCCTGGCATACACTGGAAGAAGCCCTCGACGGCAAGCAGCCCGAGGAATTCTGATATTCTCCCAACAAAAAACCTGAAGCTCAAGGGCTTCAGGTTTTTTGTGTTATTTGAGGAGCCATTGAAGCCCCTTGTGGAGATATTCGTTCCAGAAGAACCAGTCGTGCTTCCCGGGGCCGTCCTCGTAGTGGAAATCGGCGTTCTGCTCGGTCAGGAACTGGCGGAACTGCTGGTTGCAGCCGTAGAGGGAGTCCTCGGTGCCGATGGCCATGTAGATCTTCGGGATCTTCGCGCCGGACTCCTTCAGCCGCAGATACTGAAACTCCGGGTTCCGGTCGGATTCCTCGATCCCCTCCAGATCTCCGAACACGTCCTTCACCATCTCCACCGGCATCACGCCGTCGAATTCCCCCGCCGCCATCGCGCGGATCCGGAGCGCCGAAGACAGGGCCGCGCAGCCGGAATAGGTCTCCGGAAAGGCCAGCGCCGTGTGCAGCGCGCCGTATCCGCCCATGGAGAGGCCTCCGATGAGGGTGTCCTCCCGGCTCTGGGCAAAGCCGAAGACGCTCCGGATGTAATAGGGTAACTCCTTTCCCACGAAGGTGGCGTAGTTGCCGCCCTCATAGCCCCGATCCAGATAGAAATTGTTGCCGCAGGTGGGCATGAACACCGCCAGATTGTACTGGATGGCCACCTCCTGAGCGACGCCGCCAAAGAGCCAGTCCGTGTCCGTGCCGGTGAGTCCGTGGAGCAGGATCAGCGTTTTCGTCGGGCGCTCATAGTGGCGCTTGTCCCGGACCTCCTCCATCTCCACATCGTTTGGCAGCACGAAGGAAAAATTCGCGTGCTGCATGATGGATCGGGCGTGAAATTCCATTCTTCCGCTTGCCATAATTGCCTCGCTTTCTTAAATCGTAAAGGCGTAGTGCCCGCAGGCGTTGATGACTTTTGTATTGCCGAAGTCCGTCACCCGCGGAATGTTGGTGCCGTAGCTCTGGTGGATGTGACCGTGGACGAAGTACCCCGGCTCATACCGCTCCAGCAGTTCCCGGAAGCATTGAAAGCCCCGGTGGGCCATGGTGTCCATGTCGTTCAGGTGCAGCGCCGGCGCATGGGTCAGAAGCAGGTCGACGCCGCCGGCCCTGCGGATCTGCGGGGCCGCTCTCCGCACCCGCCATGCCATCTGCCGCTCGGAGTAGAGATAGGGCCCCTCCCGGTAGCGGTGGGCGCCGCCCAGACCCAGGATCCTGAGACCGTCGTGGACGTAGAGCTTTCCGTCCACATTCACGCAGCCCTCCGGCGGCGCGGTCTGATAGGATTCGTCATGGTTCCCCGGCACATACAGCAGCGGGCACCGCGCCATGGTCACCAGAAATTCCAGATAGTTCTTCGGCAGATCGCCGCAGGAGAGGATCAGATCAAATTCCTTCAGCCTGCCGGGGGTGTAGTAATCGTAATAGTAGGGCGAGACCTGATCGGAGACCGCCAGGATCCGCATATCCTCACCCCCGCGCCTTGTCGACGCCCACCATGTCCACCGTGGCCTTGGCGAGGTCGGTCAGTTCGTTGTACGGCGGGATGGAGCCGTCGATGTTCTCCATGAGCTCCTCCATGCGGATGATCTGCTCCGGGGTCAGGTCGCCGTCCATCTCGATGGCCTTGCCCTTCTGGTCGTAGAGCGGCCCGGTGAAGGGGCGGCAAAGGCCGCTGCGCACCGCGTTTTTCAGAGTCTCCGCCAGCCGGATCACCGACGGCGGCAGCGTCTCGCTGTATCGCAGATCCACCACCCCGGCGGAGAGGCCCCAGTAGTAGTTCAGGGCCTTGCTGGTGCCGGCATATTCCTGCTTGGCGGAGTTGGAGCGCACCAGCCGCAGCAGCCTTTCGTAATACGTGCCCCACTGCCACAGAGGCTGCGCCAGGTTCACGTTGCCGCTCTCGGTGATCAGAGACAGGCCCAGGCTCTCGTGCGCATCCATACCCCAGCGGGTCAGATCCTGAGAGGAGATCAGCCGCACGCCCCGATCCAGCAGCCGCTTCTGGGCCGCCTCATGACCGCCGACGCTGGACCACTCCAGCAGGACTCTGGCTCTGGGATCCACCATCTGCATGCCCAGTGCGAAGGCGTTGACTCCCGCCACCTGACCGTAGATGGGGTAGTCCGCCAGATAGCCCACCGGCTCGCCCCCCGCCATGGCTCCGGCGATGGCGCCGATGATGAATTTGATCTCATACATTCTGGCGTAATAGGTGCGGATGTAGCGGTGGTTGGTGTTCAGCGCGCAGTTGAAGAAGGTGACCTCCGGGTGCTCCACAGCGGCTCTGAGACTGACGGGCAGCAATCTCGGAGAGGTTGCAAAAATCACCGTATTCCCATCCTGCACCGCCCTCTCGATGGCAGCGTCGGGGCTTTCGGAAAACACGTCAAAGTAAGCGGTGGTCTCCACCTGACCCTCCAGAGCCTGCTGGGCAAACAGTCTGCCCTGCTCATGTCCCCGGGTCCAGGCGACGCTGTCCGGGCTGCCGTCATAGAGGAAGGCGGCGCGGATGGGCTTCGACGCGGGGAACACCTTCTGGATCAGGCCGGTCTTCTCCTCCGGCGGGGTCATGTGCACCTCTACCGGCTCCGGCTCCTGCTTGAGAACGATCTCCTCCCAGGCCTTTTTCAGCATCTGCTGCATGGCCTCGGTGCCTTTTTTCTGCAGGGCTTCATAGCCGAAGACCTCCAGCAGGACCAGGAAGGCGTCTCCCGGCAGCAGCGTCAGCTTTTCCCCGCCGCAGCGGTCGAAGGCGGTGCGGAAATAATACCACACCGTGCGGAGCCGTTTCCGCTCGTCCTCGGTCCAGACCGCGTCCGGGGCCTTTCCAAGGAGGGACCGCAGCTCGGCATACCCGCCGGGGCGGGAGCACTCGATCTCATTGATCCGGCTCTGTGCGTAGAAATCCACAAACTCGAAATACCCGGCGTTCTCCGGCGTCCGCTCCGGCAGGATCCGGATCACGTGGGCGGCGATCTGCGGCGCGTCGAAGAATTTCAGGACGCTGACCCGCTTGTTGCCCTCCTCCACATAGAAGCGGTTGAAGTATTCGTAGGCCTTGATGGGCTCCCGGATCCCCTCGGAGAGATGGGCCTGGCACAGCCGCTGCCACTTGACGGCAAACTCGCTTTTCACATCCATCAGCGGCATGAAATTGGCGGCGAAGGCATTTTCTCTGGCGCGGGATTTCGTGCCCACCACAAAGGCGGCAGGCACCTGCACCAAGCCCAGATCGATCCCCTGGAGGGACTGGGCGGCGGGGACGAAATCATCCAGCACCGGCAGACAGGGGGACTGGCCTCTGGAGGCTCTGGCGCGGGCGTCCTTCTGCCCCCGCTTGAGGGCTTCCCGATAATAGGCTTCGGACATAAGGGGTTCCTTTCTGTTGAGAAAAAGGCTCCGGCCGTTTGATGGGGCCGGAGCCTTTCAGGGTTTCAAAAACGATATCAGAACTCGTAGTTCTTGCAGACAGGAGAGTTGTCCTCGAAGGACTTCTGGTCGAACCAGATCAGGTTCCGGCTGGTCTCCTTGTCGAAGAGCTGGATCAGCTCAGGCTCGGTGGTGAACTTCACGGTCTTGCCCATGGAGACATCCTCCTCCAGGCCCACGGTGGGGATAACCATGACGACCTCGTCGTCACCGCTGCGGGCGTGGAGGTTGAACTCGCTGCCCAGCATCTCGGAGACCTCGATGGTGGCGCTCAGGTTGCCCTCGCCCACGGTGATGTGCTGCGGGCGGATGCCGGCGATGATGTCGCAGGGCTGCTGGCCGTTCTGCGCCAGGGCCTTCTGCTGGAAATCGGAGAGCTTGAACTTCTCGCCGCGGATCTCGGCATAGTAGACGCCGTCCTCCAGCAGCAGCTTGCAGCCGTCGAAGAAGTTCATGACGGGCATGCCGATGAAGCCGGCGACAAACAGGTTCACGGGCTTGCCGAAGACTTCCTGGGGTGTGCCGATCTGGTTGACAACGCCGTCCTTCATGATGACGATGCGGTCGCCCAGGGTCATGGCCTCGGTCTGGTCGTGAGTGACGTAGATGAATGTCGTGTCGA
>CADCQK010000093.1 GCA_902803575.1 Oscillospiraceae bacterium | reverse complement strand
CTTTGGACGTTGGAAGCGGAGATTCAGCAGAGAGGCGACCCACCTGCTTTTTGTGCAGGTTATTATTTGAGCTCACACGGCAATGCGGGTTCCCCCGATGGCCGAAGCCATCGGGGGATTTTCGCTTTTTCTGCAACATTTCCTGTCTGTGATCCGTTTTTAAAGTGAGAGAGACCTCCGGGGTCTTGACCATAGAGGAAAGTGATAATAGAATGATAAGAAAAAGGAAAGGATGGATCCAGCATGAAAAAGAGACTGTTGGCGCTGCTGCTTGCGGCGGTGCTCCTGCTGAGCGTTTCGCCGGTGTTTGCGGCGGGGCCGTTTACAGACGTCCCGGCGGGCAGCTGGTACGCCGATGCGGTGAAGCATTTCACCGAGGAAGGCTATGTGAAGGGGGTCAGCGATACGCAGTTTGATCCCGACGGCACCATGACCCGCGCCATGGTGGTCACGATCCTCTCCAGAATGGGCGGCGGTGTGATCCCGGCGGGTCTGTCGTCGGAGTTTAACGATGTGGCGCCGAACGCCTGGTACGCCATGCCGGTCTCCTGGGCGGTGGAAAACGCGATCGCCAGAGGCACGGGGGAGGGCAGCTTTGCCCCCGATGATCCCATTACCCGCGAGCAGCTGGCGGCCTTCCTCTGGCGGTATATGGAAATGCGCTATGACTTTGATCATAACCGGTATTTCGCCGAGCAGGCCTTCGCCCCCAACGACCCGGTGAGCAGCTGGGCAGAGCAGCCCATGCGGATGATGATCGGCGCCGGCATTCTGAAAGGGAAGGCCCAGAGCGACGGTGCGGTCATATTCGACGGGAAAGCCACCTGCACCAGAGCCGAGGCGGTCACCATGCTGGATCGGATGCTGCAGCTGGAACTGCCGGACAAGCTGCCGCAGACTGCGGATGCCATGGACGCTGTCACGGACGCCTCGCTGAAGCTCCTGCGTGCCTCCCACAAGACCGGGGAGAACACTGTGGTCTCGCCGCTTTCCATGCTCTACGCGCTGGATCTGCTCTCCGAGGGCGCCAAAGGTGACACTCTGGCGGATCTGGAGCAGTTTTTCGGCATTCCCACAGAAGAGATGACCGCCGCCCTCAGCGACATCCTGAAAAACATGCAGGACGGCCATACGAAGCTCAACTGCGCCAACTCCGTCTGGGTCAATGAGAGCTGCCCGCTGCTGCCGGACTATGCCGCAAAGGTGCGGGAAGCCCTCGGCGCCGAGGTGCGCAGCCGCGCCTTCAACGAGGATACCGTGAAGGAAATGAACGGATGGGTCAATGAGCAGACCGACGGTTTGATCCCCAGCGTTCTCGACCGGCTGTATCCGGAAGACCTGCTGGTGCTGATGAATGCGATCCTCTTCAAGGCCAACTGGGGCGAGGCTTATTCCAACCCCACAGATCGGGTGTTCCGCAATGCCGACGGCACCGAGCGGACGATCCCGATGCTCCGCAGCACAGAGAACACCTACCTCTCCGGCAGAGACGTGACCGGCTTCCGGAAGCCCTTCGCCGGCGGACGCTATTCCTTCGCGGTTCTGGTGCCGCAGAATGACAATTCCCCGGAAAAGCTGCTCCGGTCTCTGGACGGCGCCGCGCTGCGCAGGCTCCTGAAGGGAGAATCCTATGACGAGGTGCACACCTGGATGCCGAAGTTCCAGGCGGAGACCAAACTGGATCTTCTGGAGGTGCTCTCCGATGTGGGCGTGACGCATCTGTCCGACCTCGGCGGGATCTCCGAGATGCCGATGTTCGTCTCCAGAGGCGTGCATAAGGCGGTCATGGATGTGAACGAGAGCGGCGTCAGCGCTGCGGCAGTGACGGCGATCATCGCATCCAAAGGCGCCATGCCGGACCCGAACCGGAAGATCGCCACCGTCGTGGCAGACAGACCCTATGTCTACATGATCGTGGACAACGAAACCCTGCTCCCGATCTTCACCGGAATCTACAGCCATGTGGAAGGATGAAACGAAGTAAGTTGACATAAAAATATTATGTAAACTATCATAACACAGAAAACCCGCTGCATGCAACGTGCAGCGGGTTTTCAAATTATAGTTTATCGGGGAGACTGAAATGATCTACCGTAGGGCGGGGACCTGTGCCCCGCCGTTGGTTCAATGTCATTCTGTGGCG